>DAORHS010000619.1:0-3488 GCA_035438165.1 Prosthecobacter sp. | reverse complement strand
AGACCGTGATGAAGGGCACGCCCGCCTCGACCAGACGCCGCGCCATAAGCAGGCTCATGCCGTTGATGTCCTGGCCGTAGCGCTCGCGCAGGGCCAGCGGCTCGCTCTCGATGTCGAAGGCGTTCGCGGTGCCGCTGGATGACAGCAGATCAAAGGCGCGCTCCTGCTGCTTCACGTAGTTTTGAATCGCCGTCTCGTGATCGAGCTCGCGACTCGCGTCATTCATCGCTGCGAGCAGCGCCTTGCGGTCCTGCATTCGCGACGCCGTCATGCCGCCGCCCACGGAGATCGTCGGCTCTGCAAACTTAAGCGGCTCTTCAAAACGACCGTTGAGGAAAAACGGATCATGCTCCATGCCGATGCGGCCAGCGAACTGTCCAGGACGGGTGAAGGGCAGCTTGCTGGGCTTGTGCGGCAGCGTGATGAGCGAGGGCAGCGACGGATGCTGCGGGCGTTTCATCGCGATGACACTCCCCATGTAAGGCCAGTCTTCGGGGTACGGACGGCGGTCGTTGCCCTGCTGCTTGAAGGTGGGATCGGGCGCGTGGCCGGTGAGGTTGTAATAATATCCCGCGTGATGATCGCCCGTGGCACGACCACCGTCGGTCACGCCGTGGATCATCGAGAAGTGATGCGCCTGCTTCGCCAAAAGTGGCAGATGCTCGCACAGACGGATGTCATCGCCCGTGGTGCGGATCGGTTTGAATTCACCGCGATACTCCAGCGGCGCCTCAGGCTTCATGTCCCACATGTCGATGTGCGAAGAGCCACCGCAGAGGAAGAAAAGCACCGTCGATTTCGCAGGCTTCGCGAGCGTGGGAGACGCCACCGCCGGCCCGGTCGAGGCACGCACGCCGCCTTTGAAACCGAGCGACGCCAAACCCATCGTCGAAGCCGTGAGAAAGGCTCGACGATCCATGGACGGACGAAACAGCGGGGAGGACATGACGCCTGCCTTCTACGCTCGCCAAACGCCCGACTTGCCATTGCGCGACATTTTGGGCTGTGTTCTCATCCGGCGTGGAATTTCACCAGCTTCGTTACTTCATCGCCGCCGCCGAGGATTTGAGCATTTCGGGCGCGGCGAAGCGCCTGCACGTCACACAGCCGGCGCTGAGCCGGCAGATCGCTGTGCTGGAGGCGGAACTGGGCGTGGCGTTGTTTGATCGAATCCGCAAACGCATCCACCTCACCGATGCGGGGCGGTTTTTCCTGCCGAAGGCCCGCCAGATCGTCTGTGACGCCGAAACCAGTGCGCAGCAGTTGCGCGAGCGGTTTGGGAAGGCACGCCGCACTCTGAGGCTCGGATTTCTCACACCGTTTCTCGATGATCTCGTCGCTCCAGCGGTGCGCGAGTTCCGGCAGCGGCATCCGAAAGCACAGGTGAGCCTGTTCGAACTGCCGCCGCGGGCGCAGCTCGACCGTCTGCGCAATCATGAGCTGGATGCCGCGATCCTCGGCAACATTTCCGATACCGACCGCGCCTTTTTCACCATCCGCACGCTCTCGCGCCACAAGATGGCCGCCGTGCTTCCGGAAGATCATCCGCTGGCGAGGAAGAAGTCGATCAAACTGGCCACGTTGAAGGATGAACGCTGGATTTCCCTCTCCGACGCCTTCTTTCCCGGCCGCCGCGAGTTTCTGCGCGCCATCTGCCAGCAGGCGGGCTTTGAGCCGCGAATCATGAGCGAGGTCGATTCGCTCTCGATGATGCTCGGCGCGGTCACCGCAGGCGAAGGCGTCGCCGTCATTCCCGCTCATGCGAGCAAACTGCCGCACGGTGGCTGTGTCTTCGTGCCACTCGCCGCTCCTGTCCCCACTTCGGAACTGTTGCTCGTGACGCCCAATCAGGAACCCAGCCCTGAACTCACCACGCTGACAAGTTTGATCGCTGAACTGGCCACGCAGATCGCCCGTCTGTAAATTCATTCCCGCGCTCAGCCAATCGTACCAGGCTGCAACGACCGCGATGCCGCGTGCGTAATGGGTTGATGCGCCATCCATTGCTTCTTCTCGTCGCCGTCGCGTCCCTGCATTCGGCAGAACCTCCCAAGCTCGATTTTGGAACCATTCGTGAAGAGCATCTCATGATCCCGATGCGGGATGGCAAGCGGCTCTCGGCCTATGTGTTCTTTCCGCCCGGCGAGGCTAAATGGCCCGCCATTTTCGAGCAGCGTTACGGGGACATCAGCAGCGCCGGATCGCGACGGGCGGCGGCAAAGTTTGCCGAGGGAGGCTTCGTCATCGCACTGGTGAACTACCGTGGCACGCATGAAAGCGAGGGCGTTTACCGCGGCTATCGCGGCCTGCAATGGGGGCCGTTGCGCGACGGCTACGATGTCTGCGAATGGCTCGCCGCACAGCCCTGGTGCACGGGAAAGATTGGCACGTATGGAGGATCGCAGGCGGGCTACGCGCAGAATTATCTGGCTGTGACGCAGCCGCCGCATCTCGTGGCGCAATACATGACCGACACGGGGTTGAGCCTTTATCAGGAAGGTTACCGCATCGGCGGTGCGACAAAACCGCAGCGCTTCATCAAGGGCGGCGCGGTGGCACGCGACCTCAAGGACAACGAGGCCATGCTGCGCGAGTGGGACCAGCACCCGGACTACGACGACTACTGGCGTGATGAAGACGCGTCCCTGCACTTCGACAAGATGAACTACCCTTGCTTCACCATCGGCAGCTGGTTCGACTTCATGTGCCAAGGCAGCGTGGCCAGTTTCATTGGTCGCAATCAGCATGGCGGCGACAACTCACGCGGCAAGCAGCAACTCATCATCGGCCCGTGGCTGCATGGTGGCTATCCGAAGTCGAACAAGATCGGCGAACTCGTCTTCCCTGAGAATGCGTTCTTTGACGTGTATCCGCACATGACGAAGTGGTTCAATCACTACCTCAAAGGAGAGGACAACGGCGTTGAGAAGGACCCAACCGTGAAATACTACGTGATGGGCGCGACGGGTGAAAGTGGTGCGCCCGGCAATGTGTGGCGCGAGGCGAAGGACTTCCCGCCGCCAAGCACGGCAAAGGATTGGTTCCTGCAGCCCGATGGCAAACTCGCCGCGAGCAAAGTGTCAGCGGCCAAAGCGAGCACATCCTATGCGAGCGATCCCGCGCATCCGATGAGCCTGCTCTACACCGGTTTCCCCGGAGCACGAGACGCACGTGGCTTTGAAGAGCAGGCCGAGGTGCGCACCTGGACGAGCGAGGTGCTCACGGAGCCGGTCGAAGTGACGGGCCGGATCAAGGCGGAGGTCTTTGTGTCATCGACCGCCAAGGACACCGACTTCATCCTGCGGGTGACGGACGTGTATCCGGACGGTCGCTCGATCCTGCTGGTCGATTACCCGCTGCGCGCCCGTTACCACGAAGGATTCGATCATCAAAAGCTGCTCGTGCCCGGCCAGGTCACGAAGCTCGCGTGGGACATCGGCTGGACGAGCATCGTCTGCTAGGTCGGGGACCACTCCCCGGCCGCTAAC
>DAORHS010000618.1:0-3495 GCA_035438165.1 Prosthecobacter sp. | reverse complement strand
GTTACCCGAGGTGTCGCCCGCGATCTTCGCGCACTTCATGTGCTTCTTCGGCGGGTAGAGCGAGAGCTCATGCATCGCATACAGGATGCGCCGCTGGGAGGGCTTCAAACCATCACGCACATCGGGCAGCGCGCGTGAAATGATGACGGACATCGAGTAGTCGAGGAAGCTGTTCTTGACTTCGTCGGCGACGGAGATGGGGCGGGTGTTGGACTCTTGCATCGAAGGAAACGGTGAAACGTTGAATGAGCGGGGGCGAATGCGAGCGGACTAGACGTCCAGGTTGCGCACATTGAGCGCGTTCTCTTCGATGAAGTGCTTTCGTGGCTCGACCACGTCGCCCATGAGGATGGTGAAAATGCGTTCGGCCTCCTGGGCGTTGCTCTCGTCGAGCTTGATCTGGAGCAGCGTGCGCTTGTTTGGGTCCATGGTGGTCTCGAAAAGCTGCTTGGCGTTCATTTCCCCCAGACCTTTGAAGCGCTTGATCTCCATGCCGCGTTTGCCGATCTCCATGACCTTGTCGAGGATGCCGGGGATGCTGAAGACGGGATGCACCTTGGCGTTGTCGCCATCGCCTTCGATGATCTCGAAGAGCGGCTTGTCCTGGCTGCTGAAGTGATCGACGTGCAATCCCAGCTCGTCGAGCTGCTGGAAGCGGCGCTTCATGCCATGGGCCTCGTGAATCTCGATCAGGCGGGCACGGCGCGTGGTTTTCGGCGTGGAGCCGTTGCCGTTGCCGTTGGCCTCCGCAGGCGCGTCGGGCTTGGCAAAGAGATGCAGATCGGTGTTCTCGCGGGCGAAGGCGGCGAGCTGCTCGTTGCCGAGGAAGTAGCGCACCTGCTCCTCATTGCCGTCGCGGATCATCACGAGGTAATGCGGCAGGTTGCCGGTGGCTTCGTCACGAGCCTGAAGGTAGTTTTCAAAATCTCCACCATGGCGGCGGATGATGTCGGCGAATTTGGCCAGAGGCACGAGCATTTCGAGGATCGCCTTGAGTCGCTCCGCCTCGATCTTGCTGCCGTCGGCCATGTTGCGCAGGCTGATTTCGCCGGAGCCGAGTTCGAGCAGGATGGCGTCCATTTCGGCGTCGCTCTGCACGTATTCCTCGCGCTTTTTCCGCGTCACCTGATACAGCGGCGGCTGGGCGACGAAAATGTGGCCGCGCTTCACGAGTTCCGGCATCTGGCGGAAGAAGAACGTGAGCAGCAGCGTGCGGATGTGGCTGCCGTCCACGTCGGCATCGGTCATGATGACGATTTTGTGGTAGCGGAGCTTCTCGATGTTGAAGGAGCCTTCCACCTCGCTGTCGCCACCGATGCCGGTGCCGATGGCGGTGATCATGGTCTGGATTTCCTTGTTCTGGAGCACCTTTTCGAGACGCGCCTTCTCCGTGTTGATCAATTTACCACGCAGGGGCAGGATCGCCTGGTTGTGACGGTTGCGGCCCATCTTGGCGGAGCCACCGGCGGAATCACCCTCGACAATGAACAGCTCGGTCTTCGCCGGATCGCGTTCGGAGCAGTCCGCCAGCTTGCCGGGCAGACCGCCGCTGCTCATCGCGTCCTTGCGGATCGCTTCACGCGCCTTGCGGGCGGCTTCGCGGGATTTCGCGGCGATGATGATGTTCTTGATGACCTCGACCGCAGTGTCGGGATTCTCGTCAAAGAAGCGCAGCAGGCCCTCATAGACGACGGAGTTCACCACGCCTTCGACCTCGCCGTTCACGAGCTTCACCTTCGTCTGCGAGTTGAAGCGCGGATTCGGCAGCTTCACGCTCAGCACGCAGATCAAGCCCTCGCGGCAGTCATCGCCTTCGATGTCGGGCAGCTTTTCTTTGAAGGCTTTCGGGTTGTTGTTGATGTACTGCTTCACCGCCTTGGTGAGCGCGGATTTCAGGCCGCTGTAATGCGTGCCGCCGTCCGGATTCGGGATGGCGTTGGCAAAGCACAGCGTCTGTTCGCTGAGCCCCTTGTTGTACTGAAGCACGCAATCGACCAGGATGAACTTCGGCTTGTCGTCGATCGTGATTTCACGACGGCCGGCCAGCGCCATCGGCTCTGGATGCACCTTGTCCTTGTCCGCGCCCATCTCGCGCACGAACTCCTTCACCCCCTCGGTGTAGAGCAGCGTTTCCGTGCGGGGCGGTGACACACGCTCGTCGGTGACGGTGATGTTGATGCCGGGATTGAGGAAGGCCAGCTCGCGCAAGCGGACGAGCAGGCGGTCGAAATTGAACGTCGTGGTGATCGTGAAGATCGTCGCATCCGGGAAGAAGGTGATCTTCGTGCCGGTGCGCTTCGGATCATCGAGATCGCCCAGCACCGTGAGCGGCTCGGTGGTGATGCCACGCTCAAAGCCGATGGCGTAGATCTTGCCGTCGCGATAGACCTCACACTTGAACCAGTCAGAGAGCGCGTTCACGCACTTCGCCCCGACGCCGTGCAGACCGCCGGAGAATTCATACGCGCCATCGCCGAACTTGCCGCCCGCGTGCAGGTTCGTGAGCACGAGTTCGACCGTGGGCATGCCCTTCGGATGCATCTCGACCGGAATACCGCGTCCGTCGTCCTCGACACTGAGCGAGCCGTCCGTGTGAATGGTGACGCTGACGTTTTTGCAGTTGCCCGCGAGATGCTCGTCGATGGAGTTGTCCACCACTTCAAACACGCAGTGGTGCAGGCCGCGTTCATCGGGATCGCCGATGTACATGCCCGGGCGGAGGCGGACAGCTTTGAGGCCTTCGAGATGCTGGATTTGTTCGGCGCCATACGCCTGCCCTGCGGCTACATGCGTCGTGCTATGGAGGTCGTTGTTGTCGTCTGACATGAGTCTGTTCTGGCGGGATGTTCCATCGACTGAGTCCGTCCAAAAAACCGCTACCGGAAACGTGCTCGATGAAGATGCATTCAGACTAGCGAGACGGAGAGGCAGGCAAAGGGATTTTTGCCTCGAAACACAGTCTTTTTTCAGCCAGAATCCGCCTCAAACCACGTCCTGCAAACCCAGCTTCTCGACCACCTCCGCCGGAACGCCCGGATAAGGGCCGCCGACACTGATATTGCCGATGTAGCCGAGGCTTTTCCACGTCTGGCTGTGGCTGTAGTAGCCGCCCACGCAAAGCTGCCGGAAGCGCCTGAAGAACACGGCAGCGACGCCGTGCCCGGGACTGGCTTTGGCGAGATCGCAGATGTCATCAGCGATCTGTGACTGCCGGGCGGAGGTGAGTTCCTCGAAGCGCTGCGTGAAGCGCTTGAAGCTCTCCGTGTTCAGCCAGCCGAGCCCGCCCCGGATGATTTCGCGGTCTTCCTGATGCTCGGGGTAGTCCGCACTGACCCATTCGTTGATGAAATCCGGCACTCCGACTTCGGAGGCGGCGGGAGAAGTTTCGTCCTTGGGGAGAATCAAATCCGCCAGGGCCGTGACAGTGGCGAGTTCCTCCGCCGAAAGCAGCTTTTCCCAGGGAAACTTCAGCGGCTGGGTGAAATCGGGATCGTG
>DAORHS010000617.1:0-3501 GCA_035438165.1 Prosthecobacter sp. | reverse complement strand
GTCATCAGCAAAAGCGTGTCGGCAGCGAGCTGCCATTGCTTGCGGTTGAAATAGATGCGCGATTTTTCAATCATCGCCTCCTCGACGTATTCAGGCTTGTCCTTGAGCTCACGGATGACCTGGTCAAACGCGGCCACCGCCTCCTGGAAGCTGCCTGTCTCGCCAGTTTTCGCGAGAACGCGCGCCTTGCCCATGAGCGCGAGCGGGTAGTGCTCCGAGGGGCCGCGGTCCATGACCGCCTTGAACCATTCAAGCGCCTCCTTGTCCTTGCCACGGTCCACCAGGTCGCGCCCGACTTTCACGAGGATGTAGGACGAGAGCTCGGTCTTGTCGAACTGCTGGAGTTCCTCGTAGGCCACCTGGATCTGGGCGGCGCGCTTGGGGAACTTGTCCTTGTAGCTTTCGTTTTCCAGCAGGTCGATCTTTGCCATGTTCAGCCACGCACGCAGCGTGTTGTTGATCTTGGCGCCGTCCGTGGGCACGAAATTGGTCAGGCGTTCGAGAAGCTGCTCGGGGCCGACGATGTCGAGGTAGTTTTGCGTGTAGGAGCCGATGGCCTCCTCGATCCCCGTGCCGCTCTCGCCGCTGCCGAGCCGCACGATGACTTTTTCCAGCGCATCCAGCGCCTCCTTGCCACGTTTGACCTCCTTGAGCGGCTCGATCGAGCCGACGATGACCTCGGCGTCGTAAAAGCCGCCGCTGTACTTCGCCATGTAGTCGTCGTAGTAGCTGATGACGTCCTTCGGCTTCTTGAGCGCATTCGCCACGCGCACCAGCTGCACCAGCACGCGGCCCACGATGACCTTGTGCGCGTCTCCCTGCGCCGCCTCGCCAAGCTCACGCGCCTTGAGATAGGCCGTCTCGGCCTTTTCATTCGCGTTCAGCATCAAATGCGAGTCACCGCGCATGGCCAGCGCACGGTCCAGGTCCGGCAGGTTCGGACGGCGCTTCTCGAGATCGGCGATCACGTCGAGGCACTTCTGGTATTGCGCGAGCTGGAAATGTGCCGTCGCACGGTCCAGCATCGCAAAGCCGATGTATTCAGACTCCGGAAAGTCCTTGATGAAGGCGTCGAGCTTCGGCCCTGCCTCCTCCCACTTCTTCAGACGCACCAGGCTGGAAGCTTCGAAGTAGCGGGACGCCTCCTTGAACTTGCTCTGCGGAAAGCGCTTCGAGTGGGACTCGAGCTCCTTCTGCGCTTCTTCGGTGCGGCCGAGATTGAACAACGAAGCTCCCATCACGAAATCCGTCAGATCACGGTCCTTGGCGTCCGGGGGCAGCGGCTTGCGGATGTTGGAGGCCAGTTCGATGGCTTCTTCATACTGCTTGGAGAAGAACACGTTCTCCAGCAGCAGCGTGTTCACATTGCCCGCGAACTCATGCTGCGGAAACTCCTTGCGGAACTGCTCACCGAGCGCCTTCGAGAGATCCTGCTGCCCGGTGGCCAGCGCGGTGCGCATGGCGCCAAACAACATCATGGGCCGGTGCTGGCTCTTGGGCACGCTGGTGACGCCGTAAGTGTAGATGGCGTAGCCTGCCTGGAAATTGCCCAGACGCTCGTAGCAGCCGGCCAGTGTGAGCAGGGCGATCCAGTCGATGCTGTTGTCGTCCTGCATCTGCGCGGCGTATTTCTCGATCTCCTTTTTGAGGAGTTCCGGCACCCGGCCATGATAACGCAGCGCCCGGCCTTCCAGATCATACAGGATGTCGCTGCTGCTGGCCATGAGGCTGAGAAGACGGATGGCGAGCGTCTGCTGGTCGTTCTCTGAAGCCGTGCGGGCCAGACCCAACAGGCGGGCGTTGAAATCAAACCGCGCCATGTCGAACGGCGAGAGCTTCAGTTTGGCGATGTTCGCATCCATGAAGGCATGCGCTTCTTTCTGAGTCTCGGCATGCGTCGCTTCTTTGGAGGTCCAGCTGTCCAGCAGGGAGAGGAACGCCCGGAACACGCCGTCCGTTTTTGCCGTCACGCCACCCGCCCCACTGATGAGCTGGTCCAGCAGCGCCTTGGCCTTGTCCGGCATGCCCGCCTTGGAATAGCAGGAAGCCACCTGCACGCGAAACGCTGCATCATCATAGGTTCCGGCGGGCGCCGGCTGCCGGGCGAAGGCCTCGTAGTCCTTGATGGCGTCCGCATACCGGCCCAGCGCCTGCTTGATGATGCCCATCTCGAGCAGCGAGAGCTCCCACACCGGGTTGAGCTTGTCCTTCGGCGTGCCCGGAACGTTTTTCCCCTGGGTATAACAGGCCTCGTAGGCTTTGAGCGCGTCTTCAAGGCGCTTCAGATTCTTCAAACAGAAGCCATAGCGGTAGTGCATCACGCCGAAGGCCGGCCCGAAGTCCGTGTAACCACTGGGGCCGTACTCCTTCATGATCGTCTCCAGCGGAATGAGCGCCCCGGCCCAGTTGCTCTCCTCCATGAGGCTGCCCGCCTTTTCAAACAGGGTCTGGATGTTCAGATCCTCCTGCGCCTGCGCACTTTGACCGCACAGGCCGAAGACAGCCAGAAACACCAACAGAGAACTGCGAACAGAATACGGCATGACTACTTCCCTTTCTCAAATCCAGAGAGTGTGATCGTGGTGATGCCCACCTTCGCGAGCGCATTCATCAGATCGATGAAGCGCTGCTGCTTCGCCTCATCGTCGGAACTGACGATGACCAGCGGCTTTTTGTTCGTGGCATCGGTGAGCTGCTTGTAGCGGTCGAGTTCGGACTCCATCTGGCCGTCATCCGCCATCACCTGGTCGGCGATCGTGATCTGCCCCTCGGCGGTGAGGCGGATTTTGAGCGGGTCGATCTGGATGCTGCTGGCCTTGCCGCTGTCCGTGGGCATTTCCATGCTCAGATCGGACTCACGCGGCTCCAGCGTCGAGGTAACGAGGAAATAAATCAGCAGCAGGAAGCTCACGTCGATCAGGGAGGAGATGTCCAGCCCTGGATCCTCGACCTGATCTGCCTTGAAGCGTTTCTTGTTGATCATGCTGGGATGAAATGAGAGCTGCTACCCTTTTTTCGCCGCCGGAAAGGCGCTGAAGATGATGGTGTTCACCCCGGCATCACCCGATGCCTTCACCACCTGCTTGGAAAATTTCACGATGCTGCGCTTGTCACCGCGCAGCAGGATTTTCGGTGTCACACCGGTGTCGATTTTCTCTTTGCGCTGCGTCACGTATTCAGTCACCGCCGCCATGTCCGGCAGGGGCTCCTTGTTGTCCTTGCCGAAGGTGCCGTCGTCATAGACGTGGACGACGATGCGCCCGGCGGCCTCTTCCGGCGGACGCGCATTCCCTGCCACGGGCAATTCGACCCGCGGATCGATCTGGTTCGTCAGCATGCGCGAGCTGACCATGAAGAACAGGATGAGCTGGAACACCATGTCGATCATCGACGAGGAGTCCATCTTGCAGTCCTCCTCGACGCCCTGGATGCTGGTCAGCTTTTTTTTCATCGCACGAAATTCACGGGGCGGACAGATCAAAGAGCGATGCCTTCGGGGAT
>DAORHS010000616.1:0-3503 GCA_035438165.1 Prosthecobacter sp. | reverse complement strand
CGGCATACTTGTAGTCGCCGCCATAGGGTCCACCGCGAAAGATGCGGCGGTTCGGCACGCCATCGGCATTCGGCGAGAATGGCGTGACCCAGCAGACGGAGTTGCCGGAAAGGAAGAGCAGATTCACGCCTGAATCGCGCATCTTTGCCACGCTGTCGTGCTGGCGGATGTCCCAGTACTCGTCGTGACCGATGCTGATGAACGCCTTGCACTTCAAACCGTGATCCGGCGTGATCATGTCGGCATTGGAGCAGTAGGTCACGTCGTAGCCTTCCTTCTCCAGCCAGTAGGCGGCGGGAAACTCAAAGCACAGCCACTCGCCGCTGCCCACAGACTGCGGGTTCTCGTAGATCTGCGCGTACTTCGCATACGGCCGGTCGAAACTGACATCGGACCACGGCCCCTGATTGCCCTTCGGGTCTGTGTAGAGGGAATAATTGTCCGGCCAGCGATTGTAGGCCTGCCAGGTGTTGTCACTGCATTGAAACAGGATGTCCGCCTTGCGATCATCGGTGACGATGAAGACGATGTAACTCTGCCAATACGGTTCGTCCTTCGACGCAGGCAAGGTCGTGAGCCGTCCGAGATACACCCCGCTCACCCAATCCGCCGGAATCGTGAGTGATGTCGATTTCTCCCAGCGGCATTCACGCAAGCGCTTTTCTCCCACCTCGGGCACGGGCTGCTCCTTGCCTTCGAAGGGCCCGAGTTCGGTCATCAAACGCGCACCTTTGCCGCCGTAGTAGCCGGTGCGGAAGATTTCGATCTTGAAACGGGCTGCCGGCTTTGTGCTGACGAAGATGTCCAGCGTTTCACCTGCTTTGATCGACTGACGCGAGCAATACCCTTCGATCACCGGCGAGCGAAAACCCTCGCTCTTGTCGAGGCGCATGCGGGTGAGTTGCCAGTCAGTCGAGCCGGGCTTTGCGTTTTCGTCTGTGATCAGGGACATGCGCTGAATACGCGCCCTTCAGCCGAAAATGATCAATAGGTCGCGCGTCCGCCGGACAAATCGAACACGGCACCGGTGGTGAACGAGCAGTCCTCGGAACTCAGCCACGCGACAAGGGCCGCTGCCTCCTCCTTCTTGCCGAAGCGGTTCATCGGAATCTTCGACAGCATATAGTCGATGTGCTGCTGCGTGAGCTGCTTCAAGATGTCGGTCTCGATCACCGCAGGCGTGACGGCATTGACGATGATGTTGCTGGTGGCGAGTTCTTTGCCCAGCGACTTCGTCAAAGCAACAACACCGGCCTTCGAGGCGCTGTAATGCGCCGCGTTCGGATTGCCTTCCTTCCCCGCGATGGAGGCGATGTTCACGATACGACCGTAGCCGTTCTTGAGCATGTGAGGCACCACGGCATGGCAGCAATGGAATGGACCGTTCAGATTGATCGCCATGACACGCTGCCATTCGGCAGGGTCGGTTTCCCAGGTCTTCGCATTCGTTCCGGCGATGCCCGCGTTGTTCACGAGGATGTCGATCTTGCCGAAAGCGCCGATGGTTGAAGCTGCGGCGGCATCCACAGAAGCCATGCTGGTAATATCAACCGTTGCGGTGTGAACCTTGCCAAGAGCGGAGAGTTCGGCTTTCGCAGCATCGAGCGCCGCCGCATCCACGTCCCATAGGCACACGCTCGCACCCGAGTTGAGAAGTCGTTCAGCGATGGCGTAGCCGATGCCACGCGCACCGCCGGTGATGATGGCCACTCTGTCTTTGAGATCGATTTGATTCATGAGGGCAGAGCAATCGCGCCTAGTCCTCCCAGACTTTCAGCAGTTCCACTTCAAAGATCAGCGTTTCATTCGGCCCGATGTCGATCCCGGCGCCGCGCTTGCCATACGCCAGCTCCGGCGGGATGAAGAAGCGGAATTGCGCCCCTTCCTTCATGAGCTGCATGCCTTCCTTCCATCCTTTGATGACGCGTTTGAGCGGAAACTCCGCCGGTTCGCGTCCGGCGAGGTAGGAGCTGTCGAATTCGACGCCGTTGAGCAGCTTGCCTCGATAATTCACGACCACGGTGTCCTTCAGCTTCGGACTCGCGCCCGTGCCTTCGCGCAGGATCTCGTATTGCAGGCCGCTGGCAGTGGTGGTGATGCCGGGCTTGGAGGCGTTTTCAGCGAGGAAGGCTTTGCCGAGTTCGAGAGCGGATTGGGACATGCAGAGTGGTTGAAATGACCCCACGCCACTGCACGCAAGAAAGTTGGCCTGCAACCGCAATTCATGCGCAGTGCCGCGTTGGTTTCGGCGAAATCCCTGCCATCTTGAGGCCGTATCCCTCCCGCCTCCGAAATCCCCTTTCACATGCTCCGCCGCCTCACCTTTGCGTGCATCGCCCTGCCCTGCCTGCTTTCCGCCGCCGAACGTGGCGAGGACGCCTACCACAAACGCATCCTGCCGCTGCTTCAAAAGTTCTGCTACGACTGCCACGGCGACGGCTCGGACAAGGGCGACTTCGCACTCGATGAGTATCCCGAATACTCGAAGCTGATCTCCGACAAGGTGCTGTGGGATCACACACGCCAGCAGCTCGTCACCCACGTGATGCCGCCGCAAAAAAAGGACAAGCCCAGCCTGCCGGAGCGTGACGAACTGGTGGCCTGGATCGACAACACGGTGTTCTGGTTTGATCCTGAAAAAGCCGACCCGGGCCACACTACACTGCGCCGCCTGAACCGCACGGAATACAACAACACGATCCGCGACTTGCTGCTCGTCGATCTGCGCCCCGCGAACGAGTTTCCGCCCGACGACACCGGCTACGGCTTCGACAACATCGGCGACGTGCTCACCGTCTCGCCGATGCTCATGGAGAAGTACCTCCGCGCGGCGAACACCGTGGCGGGCAAGGCGCTCGACACCTCGACGCTCGAGCGCATCGATCTCGAACTGGGCGCGAAGAAGTTCTGGAATCAAAAGGGCGATACGAAGGAGTGGGAGGGCGTGCGCTGGTTTCACAGCAATGCCGATGCCGCGACGAAGTTCACCGCACCTGCAAGCGGCACGTATTTCCTGAAACTGCACGTGTCCGCCACGCAGGCCGGCCCGGATGTGGCCAAACTCAAGCTGCAGGTCGATGGCAAGGACATGGGTGCCTTCGACATCACCGCACGTTATCGTGGCGACAAAGGGCCTTGGCAGACGATCCGGCAGGAGCTTCAACTCGGCGCTGGCGAGCACAAGATCGTCGTCAGCTTTGTGAACGACTTCAGCGATCCGCAGAATCCCGATCCCGAAAAGCGCGACCGCAATCTCGTGCTCGACCACCTCGACATCGAAGGTCCCTTCGGATTGCTGCCACCACGCGGCACGCGTCTCGTGCAGTGGCTGCTCGATGGCAAACCGGCCGGACTGCCCGCGATGAAGCTCAGCGGCGAAGATTTCGAACGTGGAGAAGGCAACTCCTCACGCGACACTGGCGCGATCGTTCTGCCCAGCAATGGCTACGTGAAGCACCCGATCGAAATCGCCAGGGCCGGCAAGTATCGTTTCGTGGTCAAAG
>DAORHS010000615.1:0-3506 GCA_035438165.1 Prosthecobacter sp. | reverse complement strand
GTGTCGGCGAGTTTCCCTGCGTCCGTGTAATGCTCCAGGCTCACGCCGTTTTGCAGCGGACCGCGCCAGTTGGTCCAGTCGTTCGCTTGAGTGATTCCGGACAGGGCCAGAGTGGCGGCAAACAAACAACCGAAGGAGGGGCGGGGGCGGTGATGCATGGTTTGGAGGGAAAGTTGGAAATGAAACATCGTGAGCACGCGTCGCGCTTCAATGCGATTTTCATACCTTTCGCAAGGGAGGCGGCGCTGGCGTCAATGGGGGGATGGGTGAACGCCCCGCCTCGGCGGCATCTTGCAGTCGGTTCGGCCCGTACTTTGCCGCGGGCCGCTTGAAATCCCGATGATCCTCCGGCAAAGTTCAGTCGTACCCTGAGATGCCAGCCATGAGAGACTCCGCCACGCTTTCCGCGATTCTTTTGCTGTCGTCTGTGCTGGCACTCACAAGCTGCAGCAGCAATCTCTGCGACTGTGGCTGTCAAAAAACTCCCCTGGCGGTCAAAGAACCCCCAGCTCAGCGTCTCGTCGTCAGCATCCCCGATCAGAAGATGCAAACCTATGAAGGAGAGAAGATGAAGAGGCGCTATCCGGTGAGCACTTCGCGTTTCGGGGTGGGCGACAGGCTGCGGTCCAACCTGACCCCGCTGGGCCGCCTCAAGGTGGTGGACGTCATTGGTGAAGGGCTGCCCAAGGGCATGCGACTTTATTCTCGCCAGCCCACCGGAGAGATCTTGAAGCCCAACACCACGGTCGGTGACGCCATTGTCACCCGCATCGTCCGCCTGCGCGGCACGGAACCCTGCAATGCACGGGCCTTCCAGCGTCTCATCTACATCCATGGCACCACCGACGAAAGAGGGCTGAAGAAACCCGTCTCCTGGGGCTGTGTGCGCATGGGATCATCTGACGTCATTCGTCTCTGCCGCTGGGTGAAACCGGGCGCGGAAGTGGAAATCGTCGAAGAACCCCTGCCGCCCACCAAAACCGCGGCGATCATCAGACGGCTGTTCCACTGGGGCCCGGTGACGGCGCAGTGAACTCTGGCCACAGTGAAGGGTGTCTCACCGCACCACCTGAAACTCCGGCAGCATGCACACGGACCACAGCAAATCCTCGAGACCTTGCTGCGTGGGTGTCGCTCCGACAATCTCCTTCGCTGTCGCAAGCTCGGCGCTCGTCGGAGCGCGGGACAAGGCGTGGCGGTAGAGCGGCGTGATGAAATCGCCCTTCGCCGTCTCCAGCAGGCGTTTGGCCCCCTTGCTGATCGTGTCGGCCAAAATGCTTCCGTTGGCGAGGTCGATGGCTTCCAGGGTGGTGAGGTCGTTGGGGCGTGTGGAGACGATTTGATCGCGGTTAGGGCGTCCGAGCGTGCGCATGAGGAAATCGGCCTTCATCAAGGAAGCGCGGATCATGTGATTGGATCCTGCGGCTCCTTGCGCGAGCAACGCCGGGGCCTGCGCGTCGATGGTCTTCTGCCAAACCGGCAGCGCTTGGACGACCGTGACGGGCTTCCAGTCCTTCGCCTCAAAAGCACCGAGCCTGCCTTCTTTGCCGCCCGCCGGTGCTTGAGCGGTCCATTCCCAAGAAGCATCACTGCTGATCGAGGTTTCCTTGCCTGCGGCATCGCGAATGCGGGCGTCGAAGAAAAATCCGGCGGCGTTGGGGCCGTTGCCGGCGTTTTTGGCGATGGCGATGATCGTGTTCGAACCTTTCTTCAGCGCGGTCTGCAGCGGCACGGCGGCGAGCTTGGTCCAGTCGTCGCCTTCGCTGATCTTCTTGTTGTTCACGTAAAGCGTGTAGCCGTTGTCACATGTCACCACCGCGCTCGCGCTGCCGGGATCGGCGTCGAGCTTGATCGTCTTGCGCAGCGTGATCGTCTCGCCCGCGGCGGGCTTCGGGTTGTCGCTCCAGATCCACTGGCCTTTGACTGTGAGGGTCTTCGCCAAAGCGGGATCCACTTTGCCACGGAGCACGCTGGCATCCATCTTCGTCGGCGCGGCACCGGTGAGCTGCCAGATGGCATCGACAAACTGCTCCGCCGTGAGCCGTTTCGCACGCGGTCCGGCATAGACGTAATCGTGATCATCCACGCCTTTCGTCACCACCTGCGCCTGCGATGAGTAGGCCTGCGAGGTGGCGATGTGCGCGATGACCTTCTTCAAATCCCAGCCGTTCTCCACGAGATATACCGCCAGGTAGTCGAGCAAATCGGCATTCCACGGCTCTGTCTGCATCGCATCCACCGGATGCACGATGCCGCGTCCCATCAAACGCTGCCAGAGGCGGTTCACGATCGTGCGCGGCACGCGGCCGTTTTTCTCGTGCGTCATCAATGCCGCGAGCTGCTTCAACCGCTCCGGCTGCGCGGCTTTCGCATCCACCTGGCCGATCTCGGGAAACAACCACGACGCCACGGCCTGCTCGCCGATGGGTTTGTCGCAGCGGCTGATCTCCAGCGGTCGCGTCGAGTAGATCGCCGCCAGCCCATAGGCCTCACTGAGCTTCCAGCGATCAATAAAACTGTCGTGGCACGACGCGCACTTCATGTTGATGCCGAGGAACGACTGCGAGACGCTCTGCGCGAACTGAATCTCCACCGTCTGCCCGGCGCTCACATCACCGCGCCACTTGATGCCGTCGATGAAGCCGCGGCTCTCGTCGTTCGGCGGGGCGATCAGTTCGCGCACGAACTGGTCAAAGGGCAGGTTCGTGATCAGCGCATGATACAGCCAGTTGCTGATCTGCTTGCGCCCGCCGGTGATGAATCCCGTGCCACCGTAATCATTGCGCAGCAGGTCGTTCCAAAACGTCAGCCAGTGCTCCGCGTAATCGACATCGCGGGCGAGCAGCGACTCCACGAGCTTCGTGCGGTCCGGGTTCTTCTCAAACGCCGCCAGCTCCTCCGGCGTCGGCAGCAGGCCGATGAGATCCAGCGAAGCACGGCGCAGGAAGGCGCCATCAGAGAGCTTTGTGAGTTTTTTATCGAGGATGGCATCGATCGGATGAATCCACTTGGTGACGGGGATGGCGACCTTCCTCGGCAGCAGCGGTGGCTCATACGCCGGCTTCTTGAAGGCGAATCCCTCCTCCCACTTCACACCTTCCGCGATCCACGCCTTCAGCAGCGCGATCTTCTCCTGCGGCACGCGTTTGCCCTTCGGCGGCATCTGTTCGTCCGGGTCTTTCGACAGCAACACCTCGATCAGCCGCCCGTTCGCAATCACCGGCCCGTTCTCACTGCCCTCCATCAACGACTCGCGGTCATTGAAGCTGAACCCGCCCTTCTTCTTGTCCCCCGCATGACACTCCGCGCAATGCTCCCGCAGGATCGGCACGATCTGATGGGAGAAATCCACCGCCGCACGGGCGGAAAGGATGGAGGAGAGCAGAAAGAAAATCGAGAGGCGCATTCGAGGATCACGAACGCGACATGCATGAAGGTTCTCGCGAAAATGCCGCATGGAATGAACTGGAGCGATGTGGTTTTGGTGCAAAAGCACCAACGGTGCT
>DAORHS010000614.1:0-3508 GCA_035438165.1 Prosthecobacter sp. | reverse complement strand
TGGCGACGCCCTTTTCCGTGCTGATGCGCGCGTGGGTGACGTTGTGGCCGAGGCGGCCGATGGCCATGAAGATGTCGTAGAGCAGACCCAGACGGTCCACGAGCTGGAGCTCCAGCACGGTCTGATCCGGTGAGAGGTTGTTGTTCACGTAGATGCGCTGCGGGATCTCCTCGCCGATCTCATCGAGCATGGTGATGGATTTGCCGAGCTTCTGCGCGATGGCCTCACTGAAGTCAAAGTCCCGTGTGCTGAAGGCTTTGCGGACCGATTCCTCGACGCGGTTGCGTGCACTTTTCGTCGTGACGGCGGCGAAGTTCGTGTTGCAGACGCGGAAGGTGTCCAGCACGAGATGGTCGGCACGCTGGTAGAGGTCGGCGCTGAGAATGTTGATGTTTTCCGCGGCGAGGGCGCCGGAAACACGTGCGAGCAGCAGATGGCGGTCCCAGCAGACGACCGTGAGTTCGCTGTAGCCCTGATCCGCGTGATCCTCCCAGCTCATGATCGGGAGAAGGCCTGCGACGGCTTCTTCGCGGATCAACTGCTCGAAGAACAAACGGAACTGGCGCAGATGCGCGGCGATGAGCTCTGCCTCGCGGAAATTGAAATACGAAGGCGGCATGTGGCGGAAGTGCGCCTCCACCTCGGCTTCGAACCCGGCACCCAGACGCCGTGACACCTCCTTCTTCAGATCCTCCAGCGGCACCTGCACGTGGCGCATGAAATCCGCCGGGGCGTTCATAAAACGCAGCGTGCTGTGGTAGAGCTGGCGGATGGAGGCCTCCTTGTAGCCGGACCAGCTCTTGTCGCTCGTGCCCTTCGAGTCGGCATAGGTCAGGAGCAGCAGCGTGTCGAGATTCTCCTTGGTGCGCACGATGCCGGCGAACTCCTCGATCACCTGCGGGTCGTCGAGGCTCTTCATCGTGGCGGTGCGGTACATCAGCAGATGGTTGTCCACCAGGAAGAGCAGCAGACGCCGGCGCTCGCCTTTGACCTGCAGGCGCCGGGAAACGGCGGCGGCGAGCGTGGTGCTTTCGTCGCTGTGCGTCTTCTTGTTCGCCGCACGGCCGGCATCATGCAGCAGCAGCGCAAGGTAGAGGACATACGGCTGCTGGAGATCGTGAAAGAGCTGCTGGTACAGTCCGGCGCCCTTGAGCGTGGGATCGCTCAGTTCGTCGAGCTTGTCGATCGTGCGCAGCGTGTGTTCGTCCGCCGTGTAGAGGTGAAAAAACTCGTGCTGCACGAGGTTGGTGAGCGCGCCGAACTCCGGCATGAAGCGGCCGAGAAAGCCGACGCGGTGCATCTGCCGCAGGGTGCGCGCGGCATCGCCTTTGTTGGTGAGAATCGTCTCGAAGGTCTCGCGGTTCGTCTTGCTGTACCGGAAGCCGGAGTCCACCAGGCGGAAGCTGTCCTGAATGAGCTGAAACAGGTCGGGGCTGAGGCGCAGGTGGCGTTTCTGCGTGTGCAAAAACAGCCGCATGAGGCGTTCGGGGTCGTCCTTGAAGATCGTCGGACCTTCGGCATAGACGCGCTCATGCTTGCGGATGAAGCCGTCGAAGCTCTCCTGCTGCTTCTCTTTCCTGCTGCGGGCGAGGAAGCCCATGAGCTTGCTCTTCTTGGGCTCGTTCTCCAGCGCCTGCAGGTGAAAGCGGTCCATCACCTCGTTGCTGCGCTGGAGAATGTCGCGGGTGGCCGTGTAGTAGTCATGCATCAGCACCTCGATGCGGCGCAGGATGCGTTTGTGGCGGTAACCGAGATTTGTGGCCACCGGTCCCTGGAGCCGCAGGGTCAGCAGGTCTTCCGCGCGCTTTTCCGTGTAGTGCATCTCATTGCGCACGCGCAGGATGAACGCATAGCCCTGCTCCACCTCCTTCCAGCCGGCCTTCGAGATCAGCCCGAGGCTCACCAGGTCCTTGGGGTTCAGCGTGCGGTGTCTCGCATAGGTCATCCAGATCAGATTCTGGTAGTCACGCAGGCCGCCGCAGCCGTTTTTCACGTGGGGCTCCTGCACAAAAGGCGTGTTTTCGTACTTCTTGTGCCGTGCGTTCAGGTCCATCTGCCGCAGCCTCAGGAACTGTGACTCCTGGCCGTCCATGCATTCCTTGTCAAAACGGGCCCGGAATTCGTCAAACACCGCTTTCTGGCCAGTGATGAAGCGCGCCTCCATCAGCGCAGTCTTGGTCTCCATGTTTTCATTCGCCAGGGTGATGCACTCGCCCACGGAACGTGATCCATGGCCCACCTTGAACTTCAGGTCGTAGAAGTAGAGCAGGTAGTCGCGGATCAGCTGGGCGATCTCAGTGGAGACCTTGCCGCTGTTGCCAGGAAACATGAAGGTAAGGTCCACGTCGCTTCCGGGGCTCATCACGCGGCGCCCGTAGCCACCGTGGGCGATGACGCTCACGTTGAGCTTGGCACGCGCCTCCGGCGCCAGCGTCGCGATGCTTTCCTCCCAGAGCACGCGCACGAGCAGATCGATCATGTCCGACCGCATGCGGCAGATCTCCGCCCCGCTGAAGCTGCCCGAGCGGTGCCGCTGCTTGATGCGCTGCTCCTTGATCTTGAGAAACCGCTTCGCCTGGCGCAGTGTTTCGGCACGCCCCCGCGGCAGCTTGTCGTCGGGCGGGAAAAATTTCTGCGCGCTTTTGTTCAGGTGGCGCAGGTAGTCACGTTCCGTCATCGCAGCTGGGTTCAGTAGGTGATGAGAGCGTGCACCGGGCCGGAACCGCTCACTTTTTCCCGACCGCCGAGGAATCCGAGTTCGATGAAAAATGTGCTGCCGAGCACCTGGCCGCCCGCCTGCTCGATGAGATGCAGCGCCGCACCCGCCGTACCGCCCGTGGCGAGCAGATCGTCCGCCAGCAGCACCGTTTCACCGGGAGTGATGGCGTCGAGGTGCATCTCGACCGAATTGGTGCCGTATTCGAGCGCGTAATCCACCCCGCGCGTCTGCCAGGGCAGCTTGCCCTTCTTCCTTACCGGGATGAATCCCGCCCCGAGGCGTTCGGCGATCAGGGCGCCGAAGATGAAGCCGCGGGCGTCGATCCCCACGACCTTGTCCACCTGGGTGATGCCCGTGGCCTCGATCATGCCGTCCACCGTCTGCGCCAGCAGCGCCGGATTCGCCAGCACCGGGGTGATGTCCTTGAAAATAATGCCCGGCTTCGGGAAATCATGCACGTCGCGGATCGTGCTGCGGATGCTGTCGAGGATGTCAGGGGCCATGGCAGCGATCATGGAGGAGATGCGGGGATGCGCAAGCGATGGCAACATTGCGGCGAGAATTGCCTTCACCCTTGCGAAACCCGTCCATGACCGCGAGTATCCGCCCCCCGTTTTCATGACGCTCCCCCAGCAGCTTCTTCTCGCCGCCACGCTCACCTTTGTGAGCGCGGTCGTTCAGGCCTTGCTGGCGCTCAAATCGGGGGCCTGGAAGGAGCGGCGGGCGCGGATTGTGCTCATGGCGCTCGGATTCGCGCTGCAGACCGGCTTCATCTACGTGCGCGGTGAG
>DAORHS010000613.1:0-3509 GCA_035438165.1 Prosthecobacter sp. | reverse complement strand
GAGTCTGCTCATTCGCAAGTGACCCGCCTCCTCTTCCTCTGCTCTCGCAATCAATGGCGCAGCCCGACGGCGGAGGCGGTGTATCAAAATGACCCGCGTGTCGAGGTGCGCAGCGCGGGTGTGAGCGCGTCTGCGCAACGTTGTGTCACCGAAAAGCTGCTGCGCTGGGCGGATCTCGTTCTTGTGATGGAGCACGAGCACAAGAATCGCCTGCGCGAGCAGTTTCCGGATCTCGTTCACGACCTGTGCATCGAGGTGCTCGACATTCCGGACGACTACGAGTTTATGAATCCGGAGTTGGTGACGCTGATCCGCGAGCGGGTCGAACCTCTGCTGGATTAAACGGCTTTTCGGATTGGAACGAGCTGCCACAGACCGACGACATGCTCCCAGCGGCGGATGCCGGTGTCGATGAGGAAGATCAGCAGCAGCGCGAGCAGCAGCTCGGGCCAGAGTTCTTCGTGCTGCACGGCTTTGGTGGTCTCCAGGTTCGGCAGAGGTTTTGAATCGGTCAGATAGTCGCCGCCGGTGATCTTCACGGCTTCTTGGAGCAGCGTTTCGTTCACCGTGCCGAGGCTGGATTCGGACGAAGGATTGTGAATGAGACCTGCGGTGACCATTTCGGCTCCGGACTGGGCGCGGATGAGATACACGCCCGCCTGGGCCGGTTTGAATTCGGCGGTGTAGCTGCCGGGAGCATCCTGGCGCAGGGTGATCTTTTGCACCGCCTTCATCGGCGCGCCAAGCGCATCCGCGGCGACGTGAAACACTTCGGCTTCGACGACTGCGTTGTTCGCACGCGTGCCAGCGTCGGCGAGAAGATCGACGGAAATGTGCGCGTCATCGCCCTCCATGCGTGCCGAGAGATCCATGAGCCGGCCTTGCGGTGCGCGGGCGGTCTCACGCAGCACCTGCGACCAAAAACGGCCAAAGCCGCTCCAGCGCGCGATCCACAGCGATGCCCAGCGGCTTTTCGCATCAGAAGTGAACGCGGTGGCCTTGCCGAGGCCAAACCGCCAGTGCGCGAGCAACGGATCGCCCGTCTCGGTGACGAGCGGCACCTGCGCGGAAGTGCGACGCGTGGTTTTCACATAACCCAGCAGCGCGGGCGAGTCCCACTTCTCGAAACCCGCGAGAATGGGATCTTTTTCCTTCAACTCCGGCGTGAACGGTTCTTCGCGGATCATGCGTCCGGTGTGCATCAGCGTGTCCTGCGTGAAAATGCGCGTGATGCTGCTGGCATCCATCGTCGAGTAGGACTGCCCGCCGCCGCTGGAAGCAATCGCCTGAAGCAGCGCCACATGCGATCCCTCTCCGATCGCCACGGTGGAAATCGTGAGCCCTTCACCGCGGCATTGCGTGGCGAGCTGTTCGTAGCCGGTCCCTGCGGTTTGACCATCGGTGAGGATGATCATGTGCTTTATGCGCGCCTTCGTTCGCAGCAGCGCCTCGCGCCCGAGTTGAAACGCGGGCTGCAAATTCGTGCCGCCACCGGAAGCGACAGCGGCGATTTGACCGGAGACCGCATTCGTTGAAGTCAGTCGCGTCATCGGCGCGACGACGTGTGCTTCCGAATCAAAGGCCCACACACCGAGCGAATCGTTGTGCCCAAGCACTTCGGCCGTCGCAATCGCCGCGCTCTTCGCCATTTCGAGCTTTTCTCCCGCCATCGAGCCCGAGCGGTCCATCACGATGGCCACGGCCGCGCTTTGTTTTTCTTCTTCATCAGGCGCTTTCAGGCGCACCGGCAGCACTTCTTCAATGGGCGTGCGATAATAACCACCGACACCGAATGAACCCGGTCCGCCGAGCATGATCAAGCCGCCACCAAGCTTATCGACGTAATCGCGCAACGAGTTCATGAGCGGTTCGCCGAGCTGATGGGCAGGAACGTCGGAGAGAATGACACCGTCGTAGCCGCCGAGTTGCTCAAAGGTGATGGCGAGATTGCCCGGCTGGCGCAGATCGAGCTCGATGCCCTCCTTTTCCATCGCCTGCATCAAATAGCGCCCCTCGCTGGCATCGGACTCGATGTAGAGCAGCCGCAAACGCCCGCGCACATCGACGATGGCCAGAGCGCTGTCGTTTCCCGGCAGCGTGTCGCCCTGGATGCCTTCGAGCACGGCGCGATATTGAAAGGTGTTCCGCGTTGAAGGCGTGCGTGTGAAGGTGATCTCCTGCAACGCACCCGGTTTGAGCGTGACGGGCCGCTTTTCGACCTCGATGCCATTTTCGTAGAGCTTCAGCGTGCCGCTGCCTTCGATGGTGCTCTCAAACACGGCCTTCAGGCTCAAACTCGCGCCTTCAAACAAGCGGGTGCGGTTCGGCGTGAGCGCGATCATGCGCGCATCCGGCCTGCGCGGGCCTGAAACCGGCAGCGCATGCAGTTGGATGCCTGACACCGCCGCCTCGCGTGCGGCGGTGAGCAAACTGCCGCGCGTCTCGTGTCCGTCGCCGATGATGAGTATGTTGCGGCTCACTCCAGGAGGAAACATCGCCTCCGCATATTCGATGGCGGCCGCGTAGTGGCTGTCGCCGCCGTTTTTCTTCTGCCACTCGGTCTGCATGACCGGTGTGCTGGCCTCGGGAAGCAGTTCCGGCCGCGAGCCGAGCTGCACCACGAATGAATCAATCCCGCTGCCGAGCGCCGAGCGCACACGAGCTGCTTCAGCGAGGGATTTCGTCAAACCTTCCGAGCCCATGCTCTGGCTGGCATCCACGACAATGCCGAGCGCCTTGCGTCCGGTCTGCGTCACACGCGCCGGACCGGCGAGCGCGGCGAGCGCCAGCATCACGCCAATGGCACGCACCACGAGCAGCAGCCGCTTCCGCAAACCGGACATCGGATGCGTCGAGCGCGATTCGATCCACAGCAGCAGGGCGACGGCCGGCAGGATGAGCAGAAGGAGTTTTGGTGATTCCCAGTCCAAGGTCGCGGAGGATAGGCTTCCAGCCTGTCAGGGCAAGAGGCGTCCCGCCTGAGTCTGAAAAAAGGCTGGAAGCCTCAATCCGTTGTCAGGCCGGAGGCCTAACCTCCGAGCGCGCTGCGCAGCGTTGCCAGCAGCTTCTCGACGTCCTCCGCCGTGTTATAACCGTGGAGGGCGATGCGGATGCGGCCGACTTGGTGCATGACGTGGATGTTCTGGGCCAGCAGCGCCTCGTTGATGGCCGTGGTGTTGTCGTGTTTGAAGGCGACGATGCCGCTGGAGCAGTCAGGTTGGGGCGAGCAGAGTGGCGTGAGGCCGAGTTCCTTCAAGCCTGCATGAACACGGGCGACGAGCGGATCGGCATGCGCGGCAATGGTGGCGACGCCGATTTGATCGAGATAACGCAGCGAGGCATTCAGGGCATACAGCGCGGCGAAGCTGGGCATGCCGACGGAGAAACTGAGTGCGCCGGGCTTGATGCGGGCGCTTTCAAAGCGGTCGGCGTCGAAGGCGTTGGCGATGTGATACCAGCCGCCGGCCTTCGTGGTGAGGCGTGCGGCGGATTTTTTCGGGATGCCGATG
>DAORHS010000612.1:0-3515 GCA_035438165.1 Prosthecobacter sp. | reverse complement strand
GCTGGAAGAGCGACTACGGCACGGTCGAGAACAAGGCGGAGTTCAACGCGCTGCTGAAATACTCGCCCTACCACAACCTCAAGCCCGGCACGAGTTATCCGGCCACGCTCGTGCTCACCAGCGACCACGACGACCGCGTCGTGCCCGCCCACAGCTTCAAGTTCGGTGCGAGGCTGCAGGAATGCCAAGCCAAGGACGGCCTGCCGACGTTGATCCGCATCGAAACGAGCGCCGGACATGGTGCGGGAACGGCGCTGAACAAGACCATTGAGAAAACTGCGGACGAATGGGCGTTTTTGGTGAAAGCGCTGGGGATGAAGGATTGATGACTTGGCATTGAGTTTGAAGAATTAACCTGAAAAACAATGATGAATGACGAGGCCATATGGTCAGAATTGTCGGGTTACGACACTTCGGGCCTCACGATCTTTAAAGACTTGAGTCGCCTTGTTAGTGGCCAGTTGAATGAAGATGAATGTTCAGAACTTTTGTTGGACCTCATTCGAGAGAATCAGCCTTCAACAGCTGGTTACGCAGCGTTGCCCTATCTGCTAAATGATTGCCGAGCCGTATCTGCTAAAACTCGTTTTGAGATGCTTCACGCAGCTTGCATGATTTTAGGCTTGGCTTCCGAGCCCGGTTCTCCTGAAATCCCGCCGAACCTTGCTCATCACTTCCATTCAGCGGAAAATAGAACGGCACTTCGAAAGCTATTCAAAGCGGCATCTGAGGTGGATCTTAGCGACGACGATATCGCATGCGTTGCCTCTGTGGCATTGCTTTTGAAAGGTGATCGTGAGTTATATGGGAAGATTATTGAACGGCTTTAGTTGTCCCTATTGGAGAACTACTCCCGCACAAAGAAATTCGCGAAGGTCACCGGCGTGCCGAAGTCAGCAATGCCAACCGGACCTTTGGCTTTGCCTTCGAGCGTGGCTTCGATCACCTGGGAATTGGCGTCCTGAGTTTCGGTGAGTGTGGCGGTGGCTTTGGGGCCGTCGAGTTTGAGGCGGAGGCGATACCATTTGCCGAGCTTCACCTTGTCGGGGCCGAAGACGATGGGAGCTTTGCCGGTGCCGATGAGGACGGCGGGATTGGTTTCGCCACGCACACAGAATCCGGCGCAGGAGGTATTGAGATCGGCGGATTTGAGGAGCTGGAAGTCGGCGATGAACTCGCCGTTGGCGATTTCGGCCTCGCTCCAGAGCGGCGTGCCTTCCTGGCCGTCGGTGGCTTCAAGTTTGAGGTTCCAGTTGGAGGCTTTCCAGCGTGCCTCGGCTCCGGCGGGGACTTTCCAGCCACGGAGGTCGAGGCCGTTGTAGAGATGCTTCCAGCCTTGATCGAGCGGCGCGGATTCGGCGGCGGTGGCACCGGTGCTGGTCAGTTCTTTGATGCGGACGTTGCGGAATTCGACGGGCGCGCCTTCGGATTCGAGGGCGAGGCAGCCTTTGCGCCAGAAGCATTTGTCGCCACCAGAGACGACCTTGCCGTTCACGGCGAGGGTGAGGGTGCCGTTGTTGCCGGTGATGCGGTAGTGGTTCCATTCGGGCGAGGGCTTGCTGCGTTCCTCGCTGGGAAAGCTGCGCTGGCCGTTGTGATCGCCGTGCGGCTCCATGGTGGCGCCGTGGATGGGAAAGACATCGCCATGCGTGGTGAACCAGCGCGGATTGGTGGGATCAGACTTCTTCATGTAGCCGTGGTCGAGCACCTGGACCTCGATGCCGCGCAGGAAGGGCACGCCGGGCGCGGAGATAGGGCTGCCCCAGATGAAGACGCCGGAGTTCCCGCCGCTGGTGAGGTGCCGCCACTCGCACTCCATGATGAAGTTCTCATATTGCTTCTCGGTGCGCATCGCGCCGGTGGGGATGCCGGTGCAATGCACGACGCCGTCCTTGATGCTCCAGGTTTCGGGTGCGCAGTTCGCATTCACCCAGCCGCTGAGGTCCTTGCCATTGAACATCGGCACGAATCCTTCCTCATCGGCGGCATTGGCGAAGGTGAACGAAAGGGCGAGGACGCAGAGGAGCGGGGTGGGTTTCATGCGCTTGTGATAACGCGACGAAGGCATGGCGTTATTCGAACACTTGAAAATGAGGGAGCTTGCCGGCCTTACCTTTTTGCCGCAAAGGTGCAGAGAGGCAGAGGTCGCAGAGATTGATTTAATCTCTGCCCGCTCTGCTCCTTTGCCTCTTGCGGTCAAGTCGAGTGGCCCATCGCAGCGGCGGGCTGAGGACAGCCAGCCCTACCTCAGCCGAACAACGCCGCGACCGGCTTGCCACCATCGGTGATCGGCACGGGACGTGTGCCGTCCATGAGTTCCTTGCTGGGGTCGATGCCCATCGCGGCGTGGATGGTGGCGTGGAAATCGACGAGCGGGACCGGGTTCTCGACGGGCTTCTTGGCGAGTTCGTCGCTGACGCCATACGCGCCGCAGTGGTTCAATCCGCCACCGGCGAGGACCATGGAGAACGTGGTGCCCTGATGACCGCGTCCACCGCGGCCGTCGAACTCCGGCGGGCGGCCGAATTCGGTACCGACGACGATGAGGGTCTTGTCGAGCAGCTTCTTGGATTCGAGGTCGCGGATGAGCGCGGAGAGGGCGGTATCGAGCTCCTGGATGAGCAGGTGCTGGTTCTTGTAGCCTTCGTTGTGAATGTCCCAGCCGGTGCCGTTCATGAAGTTGAGGTTGTGGGAGACCTCGATGAAACGCACCCCGGCCTGCACAAGACGACGCGAGAGCAGGCAGCGCTGGCCGAACTCGCCGCCGTAGTCGTTGCGCAGCGTGTCGGGCTCTTCCTTGAGATTGAAGTGGCGCATGAACTTCGGTCCGGCGAGACGCAGGGCCTCCTGCTGGGCCATTTCGTAGTCGGCGGCGGCGGAACCTTTCGAGGTGCGTGCCATCAGCGGCTCGAGGAGCTGGTGGCGGATTTCCGCGCGTTTTTCATCGACGTAGTCGGGACGGGTGAAGCCCGCAGGGCCGGTGTTGGTGTCGGTGAGATAGACGTAGCCGCTTTTCGCGCCGAGGAAGCCGGGACCACGGCTCACATTCGGATAACCGATGAGAATGTAGGCGGGCACGTTGGGATCCGCCGCACCGCGCTGGTTGGCGATGATGGAGCCGATGCTCGGATACACGACGTTGCCGGAGATCATGCGGCCGGTGTGGACGATGTTCGTGGCGAAGGCGTGCTCGTCGATGACGTGATGGTTCACCGTGCGCATCACGGTCATGCGATCCATGACCTTGGCGGACTTGCTCAGATGCTCCGTGACCTGGACACCCGGCACGGCGGTGTCGATGGCCTTGTAGAGCGAGCCGGCGACCTTCTGCTTGTCGATGTTATTGCCAAGCCTCTTTGGGTCGAAGGTGTCGATCTGCCCCATGCCGCCGCCGAGCCAGATGAAGATGCAATGCTCCGCCTTGCCCTTCGGCACATGGACGGGGGTGTTGTTCGCAAACAACGGCGATGCGCCGAAGGCGGCAGCGGAGGTGAGGAAGGAGCGGCGTTTCATGG
>DAORHS010000611.1:0-3517 GCA_035438165.1 Prosthecobacter sp. | reverse complement strand
GCTCTTCGGCGCAGGCGATTTCAGTCACCGCATCGGCAAGCACGGCCAGGCCACGCATCCCGAAGTCGTCGCCGCCCGCAAAAAAGTCGCCGCCGCCGCCCTCAAGCACGGCAAATACCCCGCCGTCGCCTCGCTCTACGGCCAGAAGGAAGAAGTCATCGCCGAAGGCACGCGCATCTTCACCCTCGGCGCCGATGTCCTCGAACTCGGCGGTGCCTTCAAGAAACTCGTCGGTGATTTTGGAGGCACGACCTCCGCAGCCGCGAGCGATTCGATTTACCAATCCAAGTAAACCGTCATGTCCGCCGATCTCTTCTCCCTCCAAGGCAAAACGATCCTTCTCACAGGTGGTGCAGGCCTATACGGTCGCGGTCTGGCCGCGATGCTGGCTCAGACCGGTGCGACACTCATTCTTGCCGCTCGCAACGTGGCGAAGCTGCAAATCGTCGCCGATGAAGAAACCGCCAAAGGACATCATGTCTTTGCCGAATCGCTGGATCAGGGCGACGAAGCCTCCGTTTTGGCGCTGCACGAGCGCATCACCGCCAAATTCGGTGCCTTGGACGGTCTCGTAAACAACGCCGTGCTGCGTCCGATGAAGGGTGCCAACGGTGCGGCGGAGCAGTTCGCCGAATCCATGCGCGTCAATGCCACGGGTGTGATGCTCATGCACCGCCACTTTGGCAGGACGATGGCCGAAGCCGGACGCGGCAGCATCGTGAACATCGGCAGCATCCAGGGCATGATCGGCCCCAGCTACGAACTCTACACCGGCACGAACATGGGCGACATGCCGCCGGACTACTTCTTCCACAAAGGCGGCATGGAAAACCTCACGCGCTTCTATGCGGCGCTCTACGGCCCCAAGAACGTCCGCGTAAACAACCTCGCCCCCGGCGGCTTCTTCAACAATCAGCCCGAGCCTTTTCTACAGCGCTACTGCGAGCACACGATGCTCGGCCGCATGGCCGACGACACCGACCTCGGCGGCGCCGTCATCTTCCTCCTCAGCGACGCCTCCCGCTACATCACCGGCGTGAACCTGCCGGTCGATGGCGGTTACACGGCGAAGTGATCACTTCAAAAGCTCCTCCACAGGAATGCGGAAGAATTTGTCCGTTCGCGACTTCATCTTGTCCTCGCCGCCGAGGCAATAGACAAAGCCATCCAGCTTCACCAACGCCACCATGGCCGCATACGGCAGCGGCTTGGCCTTCCGATAGCTGTCCGTCTTCACGTCATAGATGACGGAGTCGGTCGTGAACGCTTCACCATAGCCGCCCGCGATGTAGATCTGATGATCGTCGAGTGCCACGGCCGTAACGCCACGCACCGGCGTCGCCAGAGGCTGGATCGTCCTCCAGGCGTTCTTTGCCGGATTGAACGCATACGACGCAGTGATGTTCTGGACCGCCTGCGACGCCTCATCCCAGTTCAGGCCGCCGAAGACAAACAGTTCACCTCCCACGGTCGCCGAAGCCGCCGTGGCAAATCCTTTGCCTGGACGATCCGCCAAACGGGAAACCACCCAGTTCCCACCTTCAAGCTGGAGACTGTGCGTCGAGCGCTGCACCCCCGCCACGTTCGCCGGGTCGTCGGTTCCACCGACCATGACCATCCTGTCTCCCACCATGCCGCCCGCAGCAAGCACCACCGGAGAAGGCAAGGCCGCCAATGCTGTGGACTTGATCTTTTGTCCATCCCACTCATTCACGAACCGCAACGCCTGTTTCCCATCGCTACCACCCACAAAACCAAAAGCGTCGCCCTTCTGCATGACCATCCCGTAGCCAACCGGTGTCTCTAAACTCGTCAACTTCGTCCACTGTTTCGACACCGGATCGTACGAGTGAACAGCCTTCAGCCAGTTCTTGGTGCCATCCGTCCAGTTGGTCCCACCGGCGATGATCACCTTCGAACCCTGCGTTCCGCAAAGAAATCCACCGCTGGCTTCCGGCAATGACGGCAGCGCTTCCCACTCAGCACCACTGGCTGAAGCTGCCATCACAGCCACCGCAGTGAATGTCGCGACAGCGTTTGGGAGTGCTCCAGTCCTCTGGAGCTTTCTGCGGGCCGAGGCACTCCCGAAAGCGCCGGAGGGCCGGCGCACTCCAGGACGCTGACGCGGACAAAGCTCACGAAACAGCCGTTTTGTCATCAGGATCAGTCGCTCGTTCATAGTGGTCGGTGAGGGTTGATTTCCATTCGGGCCGCAGGCGCACGTCATGCTGGCCGCTGAGTGCACCCGCGTCACTGCCGGGTGTGGCATCGTCCTTCCGACGCATTTCCCACCAGCACTGGCCGCAGTGGTTGTGCTCGTGATCGATGACAAAGCCGGACGCCTTCATCAGCGGTCCGATCCAGCCCATGCAGTGGTCACAGTAGTCCTTGTATTGATTCAGGTCGTTCCGCAGCAGAAATCCCTTCGACGGACATTCGTGCATGTCGATGCGGAATACGTCGTCCGTCACCGTGCGCTCATAAACCGCCCCCTCATCCGCCAGAGTCGGCCCCCAGTATTCCTTCATCCCCTCGAAGCCCTTCTCGCCGATCAATTTCGAAGCGTGGGCCTGCGAATCGCCATGAATCGCCTCGTCCCAGTAGGCTTTGACCAGTTCATGGCCGCCGAGCCGGTTCAACCACTCGAAGGTCCACTCGTAATGCCCGCAGAAGTCGTAGCAGCCGATCATGACGCCTTGGCGATGTCCTCCAGGTTTTGCGGTGGCAGATCCGCCGTTGATCTGAGAAAGCGCTGCGTGCAGCTTCCATTGCCGCCACACACGCGAACCGTCATGCCCACGGGCTGCGCGATGGCTTCATTCACAAAATAGCACTGCTGACAAAAGCTCGGTACGATCTCACGTCCGTGCTCGTGTAGATGCCGGATAGCGGGACAGACTTTCACTTCGAGCCGCACCTCATCCTCCAATTCAATCACCTCCACATCCGCCCCAGGCTCCGCCGCGAAGAAGGCACGCCAATACTCAGCGACTCCGGTCATTCCACGCGAATGCCAGCGCTCCCCCACCGGCCGGTAGTAGCCGCCGCCCATGTCCCGCCAGTAGTCCACCAGCTTCGTATAACCGTAGCGCTGCAAGATGAAACGGAACGTCGCATTGACCGCGAAGTAAAAATCCGCGTGCCCGACCGGCTTCGTGTCGGCATAGGGCAGCGGCGATTCAGCATTGGCAGCGACTGGCATGATGTGTTAGTCGCCTTTGCTGGCAGCGAACTTTCCTGCGGCATCCTCATTCCTCCTGGTTCGGCAAACAAACCAGGAAACACCACCAGCTCACCACGTTTAATCTCACTTCATGACCGCGACCTTCTCCTGGCTCGACTACACCATCTTCGGCGTTTACCTCGCCGCATCGGTCAGTGTGGGCCTGCTGTCGGCCCGCGGATCGAAATCCCTGGGGGACTACTTTCTCGCCGGGCGCGGCATGAACAGCATCCTCGTCGCCATGTCGATCCTGGCGGCTTTGTTCTCCGGCATCAGCTACCTCGCCGGACCGGC
>DAORHS010000610.1:0-3524 GCA_035438165.1 Prosthecobacter sp. | reverse complement strand
CGAGGGCGAAAAGCGCAGCGAAGACATGCAGGTCATGTGCGACGTCACCGTGCTCGCCTTCCAGACAGACACGACACGCGTGAGCACCGACATAGGCTCCACACCGAATGGCGTCTCCTATCCCGAGCTCGGCGTCAGCGACACGCACCACGGCCCCACGCATCACAACAACGAGGCCGAAAAGGGGCGCAAAGTCGCCGCGATCACGAAGTTCAACATCGATCAGTTCGCCTACATGGTGAAGAAGATGGCCAACCTCCGCGAAGGTGAAGGCACCCTGCTCGACAATTGCATCATGATGTGGGGCAGCGGCCTAGAAGACGGCAACAAGCACTCCCGCGAGAACCTTCCCTTCATCATCGCAGGCAAGGGTGGCGGCTCCGTCAACACGGGACGCTTCTTTGCCAATACCAAAGGCAATCAAGGCGACCTGCTCACCACCATCCTCGCCTGCGCCGGTGTTCCGCTCGACCGTCCGATCGGCATTGCGACGAAGCAGATGAAGGAGATGATGAAAGTCTGAGCCGGGCGGTGATCAAAACCTTTGGCATGACTCTGCGCTTGTGCAGCGCTCATTCCCAGTCTCTTAACTGGTGAAGCCATGAGCGAGCGTCTGCCTCCACCCCCCACTGAATATTTTTTCGAACGGTTTCCTTGGAACAACCGGTGGATCCTGTTTGGCGTCGCCCTGGTGGTTTCCTGCTTCGACTATCTGGCGGGCCCCATTGTCTTCTTTCCCATCCTGTTCGTGATTCCCGTCGCGCTGATGGCGTGGAACTGCGGCCTCCGCACCGCTCTGATATTGGGCACCATCCTGTGTGTCATTCGATTCTCCATTCAGTATGCCTGGGGCATTCCCTACACGCTGCCCGTGGCCATCATCAATGGCTGCGTGCGCCTCGCCGTCCTGCTCATCATCACTTTCCTGTGCGGCAAACTGTCCGAACAGACTCAAGCCCTGCGCGCCCGCGTCCGCACGCTCGAAGGGCTCCTGCCCACCTGCGCCTTTTGCAAAGACATCCGGGATGAAACCGGAAACTGGCACCAGATTGAAGAATATGTCGGCTCGCGATCCGAGGCGCGCTTCACCCACGGCATTTGTCCAAACTGTGTCGCCAAGCACTACGGCGACCATCTGAACAAGGAAACAAAGAGCGCCGCACCGCCCGTTGCCTGAGATGTGCCCCGGACCTGCCAGAGGTCCGGGGGCGCGCTTTCGAGTCCAGTCTCCGTCATCACGCAACGTCGAAGCGGTCCAGGTTCATCACCTTGGTCCACGCTGCGACGAAGTCCTGGACGAACTTCTTCTGCGAGTCCGCAGTGCCATAGACTTCCGCGAGGGCGCGAAGGACGGAGTTCGAACCGAAGACGAGATCGACGCGCGTGGCGGTCCATTTGGGAGCACCGGTTTTGCGATCGACGCCTGCAAAGGCGTTCCCACAGGGCGAGACGGACTTCCACTCGGTGCTCATGTCGAGCAGGTTGACGAAGAAGTCGTTGGTCAGCGCTTCGGGGCGAGTCGTGAAGACGCCGTAGGAGGACTGGTCCGCATTCGTGTTCAAGACGCGCATGCCGCCGATCAGCACCGTCATTTGCGGTGCGGTGAGCGTGAGCAGTTGGGCCTTGTCGATGAGCAACTCCTCGGCCGACACGCTGTACTTGCCTTTGAGATAGTTGCGGAAGCCGTCGGCGATGGGTTCGAGCACGGCGAAGGACTCGGCATCCGTCTGCTTCTGCGAGGCGTCCATGCGCCCCGGCTTGAACGGCACCTTCACGGTGACTCCGGCTTTCATCGCGGCCAGTTCGACACCAACGCACCCCCCCAGAACGATGAGGTCTGCCAGCGAGACTTTCCTGCCGCCCTTGGCCGTCTTGTTGAACGCGCTCTGGATGCCACCGAGAGTTTTGAGCACCTTCGCGAGCTGCTTCGGGTTGTTGACTTCCCAGTCCTTCTGCGGCGCGAGACGAAGACGTGCGCCGTTCGCGCCGCCGCGCTTGTCGGAACCACGGAACGTGGACGCCGAGGCCCAGGCGGTGGAGACGAGCTGCGAGATGGACAGGCCTGACGCGGCGATCTTCGCTTTCAGCGAGGTGATCTCTTTCTCGCCGATCAACTTGTGATTCACCGCAGGAATCGGGTCCTGCCAGAGGAGATCCTGCTTCGGCACTTCCGGGCCGAGGTAGCGCGCACGCGGTCCCATGTCGCGATGTGTGAGCTTGAACCACGCGCGGGCAAAGGCGTCGGCGAACTGCTTCGGATTCTTCAGGAAGCGCCTCGAAATTTTTTCATACGCCGGGTCGAAGCGCAGCGCGAGATCGGTGGTCAGCATGGACGGCGCGATCTTCTTCGTGGCATCATGCGCATGAGGCACGGTGCCGTTGCCTGCGCCGTTTTTTGGCGTCCACTGATTCGCACCGGCGGGGCTTTTCGTGAGTTCCCAGTCGTAGCCGAAGAGGCTCTGGAAGAAACCATTGCCCCACTTTGTCGGCGTGGTGGTCCAGGTGACTTCGAGTCCGCTGGTGATGGTGTCCGCGCCTTTGCCGGAGCCGAAGCTGCTCTTCCAGCCAAAGCCCTGATCTTCGAGCGGCGCGGCTTCGGCGTCAGCTCCCACGTTCGACGCAGGACCCGCGCCATGCGTTTTGCCAAAGGTGTGACCGCCTGCAATGAGCGCCACGGTTTCTTCATCGTTCATCGCCATGCGCGCGAAGGTTTCGCGAATGTCGCGTGCAGCCGCGAGCGGATCAGGATTGCCATTCGGGCCTTCGGGATTCACATAGATCAGGCCCATCTGCACAGCGGCGAGCGGATTCTCGAGATCGCGGTCACCGGAGTAGCGCTTGTCATCGAGCCAGGTGGTCTCCTTGCCCCAATACACATCGTGATCAGGCTCCCAGGTATCCTCACGACCACCAGCAAAGCCGAACGTTTTGAAGCCCATCGTTTCGAGCGCGACGTTGCCAGTGAGGATCATCAAATCAGCCCACGAAATCTTGCGGCCATACTTCTGCTTGATCGGCCAGAGCAGGCGGCGCGCCTTGTCGAGACTCACATTGTCCGGCCAACTGTTGAGCGGAGCAAAGCGCTGCTGCCCACGACCACCACCACCACGGCCATCACCGGTGCGATAGGTGCCCGCACTGTGCCACGCCATGCGGATGAATAACGGTCCGTAGTGCCCGAAGTCGGCGGGCCACCAGTCCTGCGAGTCGGTCATCAACTTCGCGAGATCTTTCTTCAATGCGGCGAGATCGAGACTCTTGAACTCCTTCGCGTAGTTGAAGCCCTTGCCCATGGGATCGGACTTCGAGGAATGCTGGTTGAGCAGATCGACTTTCAACTGGTTCGGCCACCAGTCGCGGTTGGAGGTGCCGCTGCCGGCGGCGTGATTGAAGGGGCACTTGGCTTCGGTTGTCATAGGTTCTCCCGGTTGGTTGTTTGGTTGAAGAAGGTGCTCGGTCGAGGCTTCGAGAGTACGAGCAGAGGCGCGGTTGGGAGACGGTCAATTCCCCTCCCAGAATCCACC
>DAORHS010000609.1:0-3524 GCA_035438165.1 Prosthecobacter sp. | reverse complement strand
GACGGCGCAAACGCGAATTTCGAGCCCAAATCGAAACATCCGGGCTTTCCGCGTGATGTGTTGGTGTTTGACCTGAAATCGAAGTCGTGGTCCAGAGCTGGCGAAGTGCCGTTTTCACTCGTCACGACGAACGCGGTGCTCTGGAACGATCAAATCGCCATTCCTGGCGGCGAAGCGCGTCCTGGGGTGAGATCGCCACAGGTTTGGAGCGCATCTCTTCGCTTGAAACCTTGAGCGTGAAACTCCAATGCAAGAAGCATGAGCCGCAACATCCTGATCACCGGCGCGAATGGGGCGCTGGGCCTTGCCATCGCCGAATATTTCCTCACGAAGGAGGCGGACTGCCGCGTGTTTTTGGGCGTGCGTGAGCGCCGTGACCGTGCCGAAGAGCTGGCGACGCGTTTTCCCGGTCGTGCCGATTTGATCACGCTCGAAATCACCTCACCCGAGGCTTGGAAGACCGCGCTGACTGAAATCGAGGCCAAAGCGGGTGCGCTGGGCGCTTTGATCAACAATGCCGGTTTCCATGAGGACGCGCTGCTGGCGAACATGTCGCAGGACCAATGGTCGCGTGTGCTGGATGCGAACTTGAACGCGGTCTTTCACGGCTGCCAGGCGGCACTACCCGCGATGATGCGGCAGCGGCAGGGGCGCATCGTAAACATCGCCTCGCTCAGCGCCATTTCATCGCCAGCCGGGCAAACAAACTACGCGGCGGCGAAGGCGGGCGTGATCGGGCTGACGCAGAGTCTGGCCAAGGAATCCGCTCGCATGGGCATCACGGTGAACGCGGTGTGCCCCGGCTACATCGAGGGTGGCCTGCCGGCCGACTGGACGCCGGAGCACCTGAAAGCGCTCAAAATGCAGCTCCCGATGCGCCGTTTTGCGAAACCTTCGGAGGTGGCGGCGGCGGTTTTCTTTCTTGCCAGCCCAGAGGCGAGCTATATCACTGGAACTGCCCTCAAAATCGACGGCGGCATGCTTTAGGCCTGACCTCCGCACCCCGAGAAACATATTTCCTGCATGCCCACACGCCAGCGCCTCAAAGAACTCATGATCAGTGAACTCATGCTCGACATGACCGCAGATGACATCGGCGACGACACCCCTCTCTTTGGCCCCGCAGGCATCGGGCTGGATTCCGTGGACGCGCTGCAACTCGTGGTGATGATCGAGAAGCACTTCGGCTTCAAGATGGCCGACCAGGAACAGGCGAAGCGCATCCTGCAGAGCGTGAACACGATCGCCGAGGCCGTGGACCAGAAGGCGGCGGCTTGATCCTCCCGGCCAGACCAGCGTTTTGAAGCGCCTCATCTCCATCTCCCTGCGTCTGCTCATCAGTGGTGTGCTGCTCGCGCTGCTGTTTCGCGAACACGATCTCATCGCCGAGATCGCACCGCGCATCCGGGCGCTGCTGACCAACTGGCCGTGGTCTCTTGCCGGCATCATGTTCGCATTTTTGTCCCTGTTTCTGACGGCCGCCCGCTGGCACATCATTCTGCGGGGTCTGATGCCTGATCTGCCGTTCGGGGTGGTCATGAGAGCGGAGGTCGTCAGCGCCTTTTTCAACATCAGCTCCGTCGGCGTGGTCGGCGGAGACACCTACAAAATCGTGACGCTCTCACGGCGCATGCCGGGACAGACGATGCCGGTGAGTGTGTCGATCGTGCTGGATCACCTCACCGGGCTCCTGTCCGTGGCGATGTTATTTCTGGTCTGCCTGCTGGCAGGCTCGGCCCGCTGGAGCGGCCTGGGGTACGATCTGCGGATGCTGCTCACCGGCTATGGCGTGTATGTTGGGGGATCGGTGGTCGGACTCGCCATTGCCGGTCTCTCCCTCAAACCCTCGATGCTGTCCTGGGGGCGGCGCACCTTTCCCCGCACCCTTGGCAATCCCATGTTTGCCGGCATCGTCGCCCGCATGGCCCAGGTGCATGATGTGTTTGCCATGTTGTGGCGTCGCATGCTCTCCGCCATGCTGGTTTCCACCGGCATGCACCTGGCCTTTTTCATGAGCTTCTACTGCGGACTACGCGCGGTCGGTGGCGCGGCGCCAGTGCTCGATGTGCTCACCGCGATGCCCATTGTCGATATGGCGGCATCGTTGCCGGTTTCCATCTCGGGTCTTGGCGTGCGTGAACGCACCTTCGAGGCGCTGCTCTCCGGCCTCGCGGCGGTGCCGGAGGCCGTGGCCGTTTCTGCTTCGCTCGCCGGATGGCTCTTCAGTCTGTTCTGGGGTGTGATCGGCGGCATGATGTTTCTGCGCTCGAATCATTCCCCCGCCACCACGCAGGAGGCACAGAACGCATGAATTCACCGCCACGCATCGCGATCTCACTGGGCGCCTCCTTCATGGGCTATGCCACGCATGCGGGATTCATGGCGCGCCTGCATGCGCTTGGGGTGCGGCCGGTCGCCGTTGCGGGGTCATCTGCAGGCGCCATCACCGCTGGTTTGTATGCCGCAGGTCTGGAGCAGGCTTCGATCCGGCAGGCGGTGCTCAGCCCGCGCCTGTATCTCTCGTTTGCCAGTCGCACGAAGTGGATCTGGCATCAGTTTGTCACCGTGTACCGCCATCGTCATCCCGGCTTTCTCGATCCGAAAGGCGCCATCGCCCATTTTGAGTCTCTCGTCGGAACCGGAGACATCGAATCGCTGTCGAATCCCAAATTGATGATCGCCCTCAGCGATCTGGAGAAGAACGCGACCCTCTTCGCCACACATGGCTCCCTCGCCACCGCCATGGCCGCCAGCGCCTGCGTGCCGATGCTCTTTTCACCGCTCGAGTTTCAAGGACGCATGTGCACCGACGGCGGCATCGCGCATGAGGCGCCGGTTGATCCGTGGTTCACAGACGACGGCATCGACCACATCATCATGCACCGCATCACGCAGCCGCAGGGGAAGCCGCCCCTCATGCTGCCAGGCCGGCTTCTTGACACCATCGCCTGCTCCCACGAGGCCATGAACCGCCAGATCCTCGCCGACCGCATCGAACTGGCCCGTTTGCACGGCAAAAAGATCACCATCATCACCACGCTGCAAAACCGCCCGTCGCCCTTGTTTCCAAGCCGGCTCAAAGAGTACTATCCCATGGGTGAAAACGCGGCGCAGAAGTTGTACGACGCGGAGCTGTCGAAACTCCTGTGATCACAGCGTCCGCAGCATCGTCAGCGCTTCGGCAAGCTGCTTGTGCCCTTCCCTGGCGCTGAGGCGCGGAAACTTGCCCTGAATCATGACGAACTTGCCATTCCGGGAGAGCATGAGCTTCCGGTCTTTGATCTCCACGTCGCTGATGCCGGCGTGCGCGGCTGCCAGCCGGATGGCGGCGCAGGTGAGGAGATTGGTGACGGCATGAGGCAGCTTTTCGCCGAACTGATCACGCCACTGGGCTTCGAGCTCTTCGAGCTCCCGGCGCGTCATGATTTCGCCGAGCTGACGGTAGGCGGTGATGCGCGTTTTCGCGTCCTCAATGAAGGTGGATGGCAAAAACGCGGGCGTGGCACCTTTCGCGGCCTGGCGAT
>DAORHS010000608.1:0-3524 GCA_035438165.1 Prosthecobacter sp. | reverse complement strand
AGCATCTGCTCGGCATCAAAGACTTGCACGCGATACAGTTGAGGGCTGAACTCGAGGCGATGGAAAAGGAGGCATCGGAGACGCTGGCGTTCACCCGCACCGCAGATGAAATTCTCGCCTCCGCCGGGTCCATCAAGAAAAAACTCACAAGTGTCGAGACCCGGCTCAAGCCTGCGGTGAAAGAGCTCGAACCGGCGGCGGCGGATGTCACGCGTTTTGACCAACTCGCCGAACGGGTCAAACAGTTCTCGGAAGCTGCGGAGAAATTCAAGGCGCAGACCCAGGCGTGCCGGGTGGCCTCTGATTTCACCACGTGGAAGCGATCTGTCCGAGACTTTTCGGGCTCACCGTTCCTTCAGGGGGAGCTCAGCCGGCAGTGGAGCAACATCACCGATCCCAATACAGGCATTCTCGTCCAGGATGATGTTCTCAGAGCCTTCCTTCTGCCCGATGACAAGGATCTCTGGGACGAGTTCGTTGGCTTCAACAAGGGCAAGGCGGGTACGGGGCATCCCGCTGACATCTCCGACGGCGAAAGCCGTGTGTTTCTGGCGCTCCGCGATGACAAGAACCTCCACAACGTTTACAAGCACACATTGCAGGGAAAGACCGTGTTTTCACAAGGGGCGCTGGTCACCAACGAAGCGCGCCTGGGAGATCAGACCAGCGTGACCGCCTCCGGAATGATTTACCAGCCAGCCCTTTCGGAAACCGCACTGCAGTTTGAAGACCGGCGCGGTCCCACCGCCTTCAAGGAAACTCGAAGCAAGTCAGGCAGTTTCGGATTCATGCCCAAGAACAGTGGTCTGACCAAAGAGTCCGAGTTCCTCGCGACCTTGCTGCTGGAGAGTGCCGCGAACAGCACCACCACCCAGTTCAGTCGCAGCTTGCTCCCCCTGCTGGATCGTTTGATCGCAGAGCCAGACCTTAATCCTCTGTTCAAAGCCTATGTCCACCGCCGTCTTGGAGAGATCATGAACTACCGGCCCGAATTCTGGGGTGTCCACTGGACCAGTTTTAGCAAAGACCTGGAAGCGCTGAAGCAGGCGGGAGCCGCACAGCTCTCATCAGGGGACTGGATGATTCCCATCAAGAACAAGCAATTCAGCAAACCCATTGAAAACTACTACCAGGCCTTGGGCACCCCCCGATACTACGCCCTGGCACGTGTCTTGCCGCTGGTGTTCGAGAAGCTTTATTCAGGCGCTGTTGTCTATGCCGGCAGTGTTCTGCCGGACGGCTCACTGCATGTTGAGAAACCAGGTGACAGCACCCACATCTGGGCGTTCGCACCCGGCCGCAAGCCCGTGGTGATTCCTGTCCCGGAGATTACGAAGGCCAGGGGCCACCCTTACACCCCGCTGTACCGCACGCTTCAAGAGCCATCTCAGATCGTGCAAAGCGCGTGCAAGGTCTTGAAACTCGATCCGGAGGATGCCGCTTTTGTAAGCAAGCTGCCCGACTTTCTCCGCTAACACCGCATTCACTCCCCCATGGCATCCTCCGAAGTTTATCATCTCAAATGGAAAGGACAGCGCAGCGGCCCTTTCAGCCTCCACGAGATCGAGGAGAAGCTCCAGCGCCGGGAGGTCAGCAGCCTCCATGAAGTCGAAGTCGATGGGAAGTGGATCACCGTGCGCGCCTTCATGGCGCGTCACGTCCCGCCGACAGCCTATTCCGCCGCTGTTACAACCCGGCAAGGCGGCTCATTGCCGCCTCCAGCGATCCTGGCGTCCTCAGTGCCAGGACCGCCTGCTTCCGCGCCCCGTGATGGTCGCCCGGTGTCAGTGCCGCCTCCTGTTCCCGCCTCTCGTCAGGCTCCTTCACACCCCTGGCCGTCTTCGATGGAGCAGCCCGTGTCGAGACCTGCAGCATCCTCCGACGGAAACGCTTGTCTTTATCTTCGTTCCAACTTCACACTTCGAGTGATCGCCATTCTGCTGGATGTCCTCGTCTTCCTCGTCGGCATCATGGTCATGCAGAAGCTGCGCTGGGTTTCACTGGGAACCCCGCCCGCTCTCCAAGACATCGCAAAAATTCCAGACGGTCTGTGGGTGGCGGCCTGGCTCCTCGCCTGCTGGGCCGGAGGCATCCTGATGGAAGGCTCTCCGCTGCAAGCCACACTGGGAAAATGGATGCTGGGCCTGGCCGTCGTGGATCAAAACGGACTCCCTTTGAGCACAGGCAATTCGTTCAAACGCGGAACCTTGAGGCTGCTGGGCGCCCTGCCCTTCGGCCTCGGCTGGTTCATGGCCGCCTTCAATCAGGAGGCGCGCACGATGCATGACCTCGTTGCTGACACACATGTCGTCCTGCGCGTCAGAGCCACCCGGATTTTCCACTAACCAACCCCACCTCATCATGGACCCATTTGAAGCCAAAATGCCACCAGCGGTCAGCCGTCCGTCCGCGGACAACGAAAGCCTTCCTCTGGAGGAACCGGCTCTGCGCTGGGAAAAGGAAGACATCGAACAGCGCTTCGGCTTTACCGGCGGTCGTTACACGGGGGTGAACAGGCTCCTGAGCTTTATGATCGCCCTTGCCTGCACACTGGGGTTCTTCATGTTGATTCACCTGGTACTCAGACCCATGCCCGAGCCACCGTGGGTTCAGCAATTCGCAGCCAAGTTCTGGGACCGTGGAATCACCCCCTACCCCACCATGTTTCTATTCTTCTGGGGATGCGTCATCCTGTTCATCAAGGCCCGCAAACTTGCCTACCAGAGGCGGGCGCTCGCCTTGATGCCCGTGCCGCAGAACCCAGACTTTGTCCTTACCCCGGAAACCGCCAAGGTCGTCCTCAGGCGCATCGACAGCCTGGTGGATTCCTCCACCCACTTCATTTTGCTCAACCGCATTCACAATGCGATCTCCAATCTGAAGAACATCGGCAGTGTGGGGGACGTCACCAATGTCCTGAAGTCCCAGAGTGAGAACGATGATGATCTGATGCAGTCCAGCTACAGCCTGCTTGCCGGTTTCAACTGGGGCATCCCCGTGCTCGGCTTCATCGGCACGGTGCTGGGCCTCGGTGATGCCATTGGAGGATTTGGCACCACGCTGGCCTCCGCAGGCGGAGGGAACTTTGACGCGCTCAAGGACAGCCTCAAGGTGGTCATCGCCGGCCTGTCCACTTCCTTTGACACCACTTTGATCGCGCTCGTCGCCGCACTGTTCATGCAGTTGCGACTGACCTTCCTCCAGCAGCAGGAATACGCCTTTCTCGACGACTGCAATGACTACTGCCAGAAGTACGTCGTCTCACGCCTCAAACTGATCGAACGGAGCGACGGCTAAACACACCTCAACCATGGCCCGAAGCACAAGACAAGCTGCGGCGAAGGTGAGTTTTTTCGCCTTCCAGGACATCATCACGTCCGTCAGCGGAATCCTGATCATCATGGTGATCCTCATGGTCTTGATGGTCGAGGACGGCCCGCCTGCACCCGACAAGGGTAACCCCAACGCGGGATCCATTAAAAAACTGGCCGGAGTGCTCGACGACATCAAAAAGATCCGCATCG
>DAORHS010000607.1:0-3526 GCA_035438165.1 Prosthecobacter sp. | reverse complement strand
TTTGATCTCGACTTCCTGCTGGGCTTTTTTCTGGCCGTCGGTGCGAACGACGAGCGCCTTGCCGACGGGCATGGCGACCTTGAACTGCTTGTCGTACGAGAAGCTGAGCTTTTTACGATTCCCCTCGGCATCCTGGGGTCCGAAGATGTCCCAGCCGCCCCCGGTGTTTGAATCAAGCTTGAGCGTTCCGGCATTCAGATTGACGACCTGGGTGGTCATCTTGCCGGCGGCAACCTCGACCTCCGCCTTGGCAAAGACGGCGCCGCGTTTGACAGTGACGAGATATTTGCCCGCTTTAAGGCGGGATTTGGGCTGCGCATCGTAGCTGTAGGCCGCTTTTTTGCGTTCGCCCTCGGCATCCGCTTCACCATAGATGTCCCAGCTCAGGCCGTCCGGCGCGGGATCAGCGCCTTCTGCCATCACCGCGGAGAGCGCCAGCGTGCCGGCGTTCAGGATCACCGGAGCCTCGACGAGCTTGCCCGTCGTCACTTCAACCTCCTGTTTGGATACCGCTCGGTCCCATGTCGCCTGAACGAGGTATTTGCCTGCAGGAAAGCTGAACGTGGGCTGCGCTTCGTAGCTGTACCCGGCCTTGCGGCGGTTGCCTTCAGCATCTGCTTCGCCGAAGATGTCCCACGCCACACCGGTGGTGATGGGATCGGTGCCTTCGACAGCCAGCGCGGAAAGTTTCAACTTCCCGGCGCCGAGGGCGATGATCTTTTCCATCACGGCACCGGCCTTGATCTCAATCTCGGCGGTGCCTTTGGCATTTCCCACCTGCGCTTGTACGAGGAACTTGCCCGCCGGCAGCGAGAAGGTCGGCTGGGCCTCATAACTGTAGGCAGCCTTCGGGCGGTTGCCCTCTGCATCGGGTTCGCCGAAAACATCCCACGAGACATCCTTGGACACCGGCGTGCCGCCTTCTTCCATGACGACGGAGAGCTTCACCTTGCCGCTGCCGAGCAGTACGACGACATCCTGCGTTTCACCCGCCTTCACCTCGGCTTCGAGGCGGCCTTTGGCATTGCCGTAGGCCACGGTGATGAGGCAGGGCCCGGACGGGAGCGTGAGCCTGGGCTGCGCATCGTAGCTGTAGGCGAGTTTTTTGCGCTGCCCCTCCGCATCGGCGGGACCATAGAGATCCCAGGCGAGATCCTTGGTGAGGGGCGGCTGGCCCTCGGCGGTGATGGCGCTGAGCTTGAGATTGCCGCTGCCGAGAATGACCGCCACCTGCTGCGGCGGACCTTCCTTGACCGTGACCTCGACGCTGGCGCTGGCGTTGCCACGTGAGGCTCTGAGCAGGTAGGTGCCTGCCGCCACCTTGAGAAAGGGCTTCGCGTCATAGCTGTATCCCAACTTCGTGCGATTGCCCTCGGCATCAGCCGGACCGTAGAGATCCCATGACACGTCTTTCTCAAAGGCGGTTCCGCCCTCTTTGTCATAAGCGACCGCCTTCAGGCCGGTTTCAGCGAACACGACTTCCTTCGTCACGGTCTCGCCTTCCTTGGCGCTGGCCTCGACTTCGATGACCTTGCCGTTGTACTTGGCGCTGAGGGTGTATTTGCCCGCTTTCGGCAGCTCGGTGCTCCAGCGGCCGCCGCTTCCTGTGGCGATGGCGTTTTCACCGGAGCCTTCACCAAAAAGCTGGAACGACACACCGTCGAGCAGCGCTCCGCCAGAGGACTTCTTTGCTTCGACGACGAGCGTGGTGACCGGCTTCGCCACCTGCTTCATGGCCGTCTCAAGCGAGGATTTGAGCGTCGTGGCATCCTTGGCGGCGAGGTACATGCCGCCGGTTTTTTTCGCCAGGCATTCGAGGCCGGAGGATTCGCCGGGCTTGAGGTCGAACCCGATGACATGGCAGGTGAAATCAATGCCAAGCCGCTCCAGTTCCTCCGCCGCCATGCACGGATCCTGGTCGCAGGTTTCCACGCCGTCGCTGACGAGGATGACGGAGACACGGGCCTCCTCGAACTTCAGATACTTCGCCGCCTGGATCACCGCGGCAGTGAGCGGTGTCTTTCCTTTCGGCTGCAGGGCGGCCACGGACTTCAGGACCGCCGCCGCACTGCCGGCCTGCGGAGGCACGAGCAGTTCGATGTCTTCGCAATCTCCTTTCTTGCGATGTCCGTAGGCCATCAGGCCCAGTTCCATCGCGGGATCGATCGTGCCGACGATGTCAGACACGACTTTTTTGGCGATGTCGATCTTCACCCCGCCGGGGACCTGGCCGTACATGCTGCCCGAGGCGTCAAAAACGATGATCGCACGTGAAGGTGCGGAGGCCTGTTGAGCGCGAACCCCTGAAACCCCGATGAGCAACGCGCAGCCCATCAATCCGCTGACTATAAAACGTTTCATGGTCTAAATCTCCTGTAGTTTGGTGAACTGACGAAGGCAGGAGGCCCGCAGGAAGACGGAGGGTCCCGCTGAAACTGGGAACACTGTGATTCACGGCGTTGCATCGAACGCCGACCTGACGGCGGTTGCACAGAACGCTGCGGCAACCGCCTGAACGGCCATGCTGGCCGTTCGTTACTTCGGCGGTGTCGGAGCAGCCGGAGGCGTGGTCGGCGCCGCGGGCGGGGTGAGGCTCTCCTGCGCCTTTTTGGCGGCGTCTTCGACGGCTTTGGCGGCCTCGGCCGCTTTCTTTTCCGCCGCCTCTTTGAGCGCGGCGGCCTCTTTTTCAGCCGCAGCCTTCATCTCAGCGGCCTTTTTTGCCGCTGCTTCCTTGGCGGCCTCCATCTCTTTGACGGCGGCATCGGTGTTGGATTTGACGGCTTCTTTGACCGCTTCCGCGGCCTTCTTGGTGTCCTCGGCAGCCTTGTCGCTTTCCGGGGTTTTGTTGCATGAAGCGAGACTGCCCGCGAGCAGTCCGCTCAAAAGGAGTGTGTAGAGTTTCATAGCAGAGGCAATCTTTGCATGCATGTCTGATAGCACAAGCCACAATGAAGCCGAAGTTGGCTACAGAATGTGCTTAAATCTTCACGGCGCGTTTTGCAGCGTCCGCAGGGCGGCGGCGCTGGCCGGGAAGGCTCCGTGCTCGGTGACGAGCGCCGTGACGAGAGACGCCGGTGTCACATCAAAGCCGTCGTTGCGCGCCTGCGTTCCGTCCGGCGTGATCAAGATCTCCCCGCGAATGTCTGCCGCGTTCAAGCCGGGCATGTGGGTGACTTCGCGGGCGCTGCGCTGCTCGATGGGAATGTCGCGGATGCCATCGGTGATCGTCCAGTCGATGGTGCTGACTGGCAGGGCGACGTAGAAGGGCACGTCATGGGCTTTCGCGGCCAGCGCCTTGAGATAGGTGCCGATTTTGTTCGCCACATCGCCCTGTGCGGTGACGCGGTCCGCGCCGACGATCACGAGATCAACGAGGCCGCGCTGGAGCAAATGCCCGGCGTTGTTATCGACGATGAGCGTGTGCGGCACGCCGTGCTCTCGTAATTCCCAGGCGGTGAGCGAGGCTCCCTGACCGCGTGGAAGTGTCTCGCTGACCCAAACATGCACCTTCATCCCGGCATCATGC
>DAORHS010000606.1:0-3531 GCA_035438165.1 Prosthecobacter sp. | reverse complement strand
GGCATCGTTTCTGCGCCCTTTTGTTTTAACCCTCTCTCTCCCATCATCCTCTCATGCGAATCGGAATTCTGAACAGCGGCGGCGACTGCCCCGGCCTCAATGCGGTCATCCACGGCGTCGTCGGCGCGGCCCACACGCTGGGCTGGGAAGTCGTCGGCTTTCGTGACGGTTTCGAAGGCCTGCTGCCTCCGGGCGATTACATGATGCTCGACTCTGACAAGACGCTCGGAATCATGAAGCTGGGCGGCACAATCTTGGGCACGACGAACAAAGGTCACTTCGTCGCCAAGGTGGGCGAAGGCAACGTCTCCCAGGTCCCGGCCGAAATCGTCGAGAAGGCCAAGAACACGCTTCGTCATCTCGAAGTGGGCGCGCTCATCGTGGTCGGTGGCGACGGCAGCCTCACCACCGGCCTGCAACTGTATCAAATGGGCATCCCCGTGATCGGCGTGCCGAAAACGATCGACAACGACATTCAGGCCACGGCCACCTCCTTCGGCTTTGATTCCGCCGTGGCGACCGTCGTCGATGCGCTGGACCGCCTGCACACCACGGCGGAGAGCCACAAGCGCGTCATCGTTCTCGAAGTCATGGGACGTCATGCGGGCTGGATCGCCCTCTACGGCGGCATGGCGGGCGGTGCGGATGTCATCCTGCTGCCGGAGATCCCCTTCAACTTTGAACATGTCACCAAGGCCATTCGCAAACGCGATGCCTCCGGACTGCACAGCACGCTTGTCGTGGTGGCCGAAGGCGCCCACATGGAGACCGGCGAACTGCTCACCAAAGAACGCGTGGGCACCAAGGGCGAAGACCGCCTCGGCGGCATCGGTGACTACGTGGCCAAGCACATTGAAAAGGACACCGGCAAGGAAACACGCGCCTGCACGCTGGGCCATCTCCAGCGCGGCGGCGCCCCCACGGCGCTCGACCGTATTCTGGGCGTGCGTTTCGGTGCCAAGGCGGTCGAACTGATCGAGCAAGGCAGCTTCGGCCGCATGGTCAGCTATCAGCAGTATCAGGTGGGCGATGTGCCCATCGAAGACGCCGTGCACCAACTGCGCCTCGTCGCCAAAGACAGCGAGATCGTCAAGGCAGCCCGGGCCATCGGCATCTCCTTTGGAGACATGTGATGACCCAGGCCGGGAGGCGGCGGATCAGGCCAGCGCCGCAAGGCGCTTGGACAAGGCGTCCTTGGACTGCACGCCGACGACGGTGTCCACGGCCTTGCCGTCCTTGAAGAAAACGAGCATCGGAATCGAGCGCACGCTGAACTGGGCGGAGAGGTTCGGGGATTCATCCACGTTCACCTTGCCGATCTTCACCTTGCCGTCCTGTTCCTTGGCCAGATCATCCAGGATCGGCCCCAGCATGCGGCAGGGCCCGCACCATTCAGCCCAGAAATCCACGATCACCGGCACGGTGGAACTGGAGATTTCAGATTCAAAATTTGCTTCGGTGAGGGTGAGAACTGCTTCGCTGGCCATGATGTGATTGAGGTGGGGTTTGAAAAGGGTTTACGCGCGCACGCTGGCATCAGAGGCACGTGAATCAACGAAAGTTTTCATCAACTCACCACCCGCAGCGGCGAAAATGCCCGCCAGGCGCGAATGTGACGACAATCCCAGCGGGTTGACTGATTTGAGTGACTCAGACAATTCACAGAATTGAGGGCACTTGTTGGCAGCATTTGGCGACGAATGTGAAAAACTCTTTCTTGCCGCCACGAGCGGTTCTTGGCTCAATAAGTGCCCATGAAACAAAGCCGTGACTCCACGGGCCTGACGGGCCGGAAGTTGAAGCGTTTGTTGCATCAGCTCTGCGAACGCGCGCAGGATGATGTGCGGAGAATGTCGTCCCATGAGGAAACGGCCACGCATCAATTGCGTGTGCGGGTGAAAAAGATGCAGGCGCTTCTTCGCCTCGCCAATCAGGGCATCGAGGAGCAGACGTTGCAGGCCATGCGGCTTCACCTGCGCGCCGTCAGGAATGCCAGTGCCGGCAGCCGCGACCAGGTGGTGCAGTGCAAGCTCGTGGACAAACTCGCGCGCCGCTTTCATCTCGCCCCCAAGCATCGTCCGCAACTCGCCGGCACAAAGATTGCCGCACCTCCCGCGTCCTACCTGCATCATCAGCTTTACGCCATGGGCCAGCTCATCGACAGCTCGTGCATCGGCTCACTTTCCGAGCAGCAGATTCTCGAGGAGCATGCCCGTTGCTATCGCAAAGGCCGGCGCTTGATGAAGGAGTCGTTGGAAACCACGGACAAGCGCACCCTGCACCGCTGGCGGCACCGCGTGAAGGATCTGTATTTTCAAACGCTCGCGCTGTCACACCTCCCTGGAGCGGCACGTCGCATCAAACGCGCGCAACGGCTCGGCCACCTGCTCGGCCGCGATCATGACCTCGCCAACCTTGCGTGCGAACCCGCCTTCTCGATGCGCCACAGTCCCTGGGTCGAAGTCATCAACGAGCACCGCAGCGACCTGCGGGAGCGCTATCTCTCCCTCGGACACAAGCTGTACGCTCCGGCGGGCACACGCTTCAGCAGCAGGATCATGCACTGCGCCTGATGCGGGCATGCGTGCTCACAGGCCCGCGACACGCTGCGCATCCTGCACCAGACGGATGAAACGGGCGCGCTCGCCATCGGCATCGGCTCCTTTGGCCTGCTTCGCGAGGTTCAGCACGAGATCATGATTCAGACCGCCGAGCTGCTCCTCCCCGCGCAGAAGAAGGCCAAATCCAACCACCGAGGTTTCGAACACGAAATCCTCGCGAGCGTTCTTCAGAGAGTAACCGCGGTCGATGACCTGCAGCCTGCTGCTGTCAAACGGACCGACCGCCTGCGAGGTAAAACGGGCATTGGGAAGTCTGACGGTGGCCACCTGACGCCCGCCGTCCCGAGGGATCTCACCGGTGCCGTTTGGTTGAAACTCGTACCACAGCACATGCGTCCCGGCACTGCGCAGCTCGGCTGCCGCCAGATGGCGCTCAGACAGCATGCGGAACTGCTTCACATTGGCCTGATCAAAAGTGACCTCGATGGGGAAAACCGTGTCCGAGGAGAGCACGGCGGCTTGATCCGCCGGCAACTGGATCACAACGCGCAGCAGACGGTTCGCGGGATTCCAGGGGCAGTCGGCCACTTCGGCCTTCCATGAGTGAATGAACAAGTCGGACACCTTGGCCGGTTTGGCCTCCGGCTTGGCATTCGTGTTCTGTGGCGAGGCAAACACCTGGCCTTTCGACTTGGGAGGAGCGGGTTTGAGCTGTGCCGGATGCAGACTGAACTGATCGGTGGCCTGCTTGGTGGTGCTGACAAAAGCCGTGCGGCCCGTGGGCATCGTAAAGCCCAGATTGGGCGCAGGCGCAGGCGTGGATGCGCGAGACGAAACAGCCGGTGCGGTCTTCTCGGCGACCACCACCTCCTTCGCCACTGGAGCAGACGCGGGTTTGACCTCCGCCACCACTTTGGGTGGCATTGGGACAGGCCCAGTCTTCTGAGGTACGACTGCAGGCTTGGGCCTT
>DAORHS010000605.1:0-3533 GCA_035438165.1 Prosthecobacter sp. | reverse complement strand
GATGATACGCGGATACGCGGATGCACCGGCGGTGATCATCTTGGGCTGCTCGCGCAGGGCGACTTCGGCGAGTTCGTCGTAGTTGATGCGTTCGTCGGTCTGGCTGACACCGTACTGACAGAACTTGTAGAAGCGGCCGGAGAAGTTGGCGGGATTGCCGTGGGTGAGGTGGCCGCCGTGGGCGAGATTCATCCCGAGCACTTTGTCACCCGGCTGAAGGACGCTGAAATAGACCGCCGCATTGGCCTGCGAGCCGGAATGCGGCTGCACGTTGGCGAATTTCGCCCCGAAAAGCTCGCACGCGCGGTCGATGGCGAGTTGCTCGACTTTATCGACCTCCTCGCAGCCACCGTACCAGCGCTTGCCGGGGTAGCCCTCGGCGTACTTGTTCGTCAGACAGCTTCCCTGTGCCGCCATGACGGCCTTGCTGGTGAAGTTTTCGCTGGCGATGAGTTCGATGTGGTCCTGCTGACGATGCTGCTCGCCCTGAATGATTTCGGCGACGACCGGATCGCTCGCTTCGAGAATGTCGAGCGGATGCGGATGCTCATTCATCTTTTCCACGCGGCGGGCATGGCGGCCGCCGGCAAAGGGGGTCTTCAACCAAGTGTCCACGATCTCCATGGTCACGTTCTCAGGAGTGTTTTTGCCGGCGAGGCAGAGCACGTTTGAGTTGTTGTGCTCACGAGTGACCGCGGCGGTGTGCGGATCGCTCACCAGCGAAGCCTGAATGCCGACATGGCGGTTGGCGGCGATGCACATGCCTATGCCGGTGGTGCAGACGAGGATTCCCACATCCGCCACACCCGAAAGCACACGGTCCGCGACCAGTTCCGCGTAGTCGGGATAATCGACCGAATCATGCGAATGCACGCCCAGATCCTCCACGCCATAACCGCCTGATTTCAGATGGGCGACGACGGCATTTTTCAAATCCACCCCGCCATGGTCGGCGGCGATGGCGAGTTTGCTGGGAAGGTTTCCGTTGGGGGTGCTGGTCATTTTTGGGGTGGGTGGGGAAATCGAAGATGGGTGGGTGATGGCGGCTGTCATCCCTCATTTTTCTTCCAGGTCTGCTCGATGTAGGCCAGCAGGCTGGGAAGCATGCGTTCCAGGTCGCGCAGCGTCTCTTCATACGCAGAGCGGCCCTGGCCGAAGGGGTCGGACACGTCCTTGCCACGAAGGTCATCCTCGGCGGCGAACTCGGAGACGAGGTAGATCTTGTCCACCTGCTCCGGAAACTCGTCGGCGATCGCCGCCATGTGATGCGAGGACATCGCAAACACGTGGGTGGCCTGCTCCAAAACCTCGCGATCAAGCATACGGCTCTGAAACCCGGAGAGATCGAGCCCGCGGTCGGTGAGCAATGCCGTCGTGTGTTTGCTGGCAGGCATACCGGGAGCCGCCGCCACGCCGGCACTGGCGACCTGATAATCCGCACGCTCCCTGACCAGTTCGCGAAAGAGCGCCTCCGCCATCGGGCTGCGGCAGGTGTTGCCGGTGCAGACAAAAAGAACGTTTTTCAAGATGCGTGGCAGGTTTGATTCAACCCCGCCGGGGCGGCGGGATGGCAGTGTGTCGCGACGCCCCGATTTGTCAAAGGCGGAGCAAAATCATGCCCTTAAGCATTTTCGTGGAATATCCCGCTTGCCAAATGGGCGGCTCATGGGCTTTGCTTCCGTTTGTTCATTTTCAAGCGCTCAAAACCGGGATGGCAGAACGATACAAAATCTATGAAAAGCTCGGCATGGGCGGCGTTGGCGCCGTCTTTCGTGCGTACGACAGCCAGTTGAAGCGCTGGGTCGCCGTGAAGCGACTGCTCACCGCCAACGAAGCCAACCTCGACAAGAACACCGCTTCCGAACTGCGGCGTGAGGCCGATGCGCTCGCCTCCCTGCGCAATCCGAACATCGTGACCATCTTTGACGTGGCGAGCGATGAAGAAGGTTTGTTCATGGTGATGGAACTGCTGCAGGGCGAGGACCTGGCCGATGTGGTCTCGCGGGGACCGCTCCCCTACGACGACTTTAAAGAGCTGGCCTCGCAGACGCTTGAAGGCCTCCTCGCCGCCCATCAGCACCACATCCTGCATCGCGACATCAAGCCGGAGAACATCAAGGTCGAGCGTCTGCCCGGAGGGCGCATGCAGGCGAAGATCATCGACTTTGGCCTCGCACGGGCCGGACTGCGCGCACGCAAGCAGACGGAGGACCAGGAAGGCACCGTCATGGGCTCCATTTATTACATGGCACCCGAGCAGCTCACACGTGAACCCGTGGACGAGCGTACCGACCTGTATTCGCTGGGCTGTGTATTCTATGAGGCGCTTTCCGGCCGGAAGGCCTTCGATGGAGCCTCCATGGCCGAGGTCATCGACAAGCACATCGACCACGTGCTGACGCCGCTGCATGAAATCGCCCCGCATGTGCCGCAGTGGCTTGGCGCCTGGTGCGCACGCCTCATGGCACAGAAGCCGGGAGACCGCCCGGCCAATGCCCAGCAGGCCATCGAAGAGTTCCGCGCATGGGAAAAAATGCCCGCGATGGTGCCCTATGGCCCCTGGATGGGCATGTACGCACCCCCGCCGGTTTATATGCCGCCCAGCACGGGCACGGTTCCGCTGACGGGCTACTATCCACCCGCAGAGGCCCAGCCTGCCGTCTATGCCGAGCCCGTGGTGGAGGCCGTGCCAGTGGAGATCATTCCGGAGGCAAGCCCCGTCGTCGAGATCGCCGCCATCACGACCCCGCTGGCACCTGCGCCCCGCAAGCCCGTCACGGGAGCCACCTCGTCGATACAGCGACGCACGTCCGCCCTGAAGGCACCGCCACCCTCCAGCAAACCTGATTCAAAGCTGATCAAGAAAATCGCCATCATCGGCGGTGGCATAGTGGCCCTGATCATCGGCGGATGCCTCTTCTTCGGGGGAAGTGATGGGAAGAAATCAAGTGGAGGACAATCCGTCATGAGTTCGATTGGGCTTTCCGCCAATCCCCCCAAAGTCAGCTTTCAGCTTCCACAGGACCGTTCTTACCCTCCGGTGGATCGGGGCATCAGCTTGTTTTATGTCGGCAACACCGGCAGTTTGACCACTCGCAAAGGCGGCGATGGCAAACCGGCCCAGGCGAACACCAATGAACCGGTCGTCGAGTGGCATGATCTTTCCGAGCGCGGTGGTGACAACATTCTCCGCAGCTACCAGAAGAGCCCGGACCACGCTCCCAAACGAATCACCTGGCCGGAAGCTGCCACCGGAGGCACTCCGAGGGCGGGGCGGGTGGTCCTGGATTTCCATTCCCGCAACGGCAAGCCCTGCGCCTTGGAGCTTGATGATCCCGGCAAGGAAATCCAAAACCTGCCTTTCGGCAGCAACAGTGTGCCAGGCAGTGAAAAGGGACTCACCATCGTCGCGGCCTTTCAAGCCGATGCTTCGAAGCTCCCGACACGGCTCTACACACTGGGGAATGAGGACGACACCACCGTGTCCCTGCGTGTGGATGAGAAGAAGAATGTCGTGGCCGAGATACGCCATA
>DAORHS010000604.1:0-3534 GCA_035438165.1 Prosthecobacter sp. | reverse complement strand
CCGGCTGGAGGACGGCGCACGGTTCATCGGAGTGGCGATGCATTACATCCAGGCCACCTCGTCCTTTGAGCATTTGCAGGCGATTCACCGCACGTTTCACTGGGACAAAACAAAAATGCTAGGTGCCGCCGGGCATACACCGCAAAGGCTTGACGGCACGCCGGAACAGGCCGCCGCCGCACTGCGCGAGCGTTTGCGTGAGATGGTGGGCTTCATCGAGAACACGATGGATCCGCTGCTCACGAAGGCAGGCATGCCGCTGCGCGAAGTGAAACGCCTCACCGAAAGCGAAACGTATCCCAAGGAGGCCGTGAGAAGCGCTCTTCTGGCAAAGCACCAGTTCCCCGCCGAGTGGGAGACGGGCACGCGCGAGTGTGCGCTCGCCGCCGCGCGCCTTTGCGCTGATGCGCTCTTCACCGCGTTGAGTTTTGCGCCGAATCCCTTCCCCGATGCCAGGCCCAACACCACCGGCGTGAACCTCGTCTTCAATCCCTCCTTCGAACAACCCGGCGATGACATCGCCAAAGGCTGGTGCATCGGCTGGCTCGATTTGAACGACAAAACCGGCCGCGCGGAGTGGTATCGCGCCGGAACGCATTGGGACAAGCCGGTAAAGCACGGTGCTCGCTCGGCGATGATGCTCTGGGCACCGGAGAAAGGCATCGAGTGGCGTCAGACCTGGCGAAATGCCCTGCGCGTGAACCCCGGCGAGGTCTATCGCGCCAGCGCTTGGGTGAAGAGCCGCACGGAGAAAGGCAGTAGCCATCTCACCCTCGAACTCAGCGACACGAACTACCACACCATCGCCCAACCAACGAGCAACGCGGCCGAAGGCAAAGGCGACTGGACCGAGCTGAAGCTCGAAACAACGATTCCGCCTGATGTCCGCTGGCTCCGCGTCATGCTCCACTCGAACGCCTATGGCGCGGCGTGGTTTGATGAGGTGAGCGTGGAGCGCATCACTCGATGACAGCGTTTGCCGCTTGGCCGCGTTATCCACAACCTTCATGAACATCCGCACCCTCCTGTATGCTTTCGTCATCGCCACCACATCCATCTTCGCCGGCGACTGGCCGGCGTGGCGCGGCCCCACGGGCGATGGTCATGCGGCTCCTGGGCAAAAGCTGCCGGTGAAATGGCGCGAGAGCGAAAACCTCGTCTGGAAGGCCGCCGTGCGCGGTCGCGGGCATGGTTCGCCGATTGTGGTCGGTGATCAGGTGCTGCTCGCGACGGCGGATGTGGAGACGGAGGAGCAGCTCGTGCTTAGTTTTGATCGTGCCACGGGCAAATCACGCTGGGAGGCTGTGGTGCATCGCGGAAATCTGAACACGAAAGGACACAAAATCTCGTCGCAGGCCTCGTCGGATGTCGTGAGCGATGGCGAGCGGCTGTTCGTGAACTTTTTGAACAACGGCGCCATCTTCACCACCGCGCTTGATTTGAGCGGCAAGCAACTCTGGCAGCACCGCGTGTGCGATTTTCAGGTGCATCAAGGGTTTGGCTCATCGCCGGTCATTCACCAAAGCATCGTGCTCGTCTCCGCCGATCATCGCGGCGGCGGCAAGATGACCGGGCTCGACAAACTCACGGGCAAAGTCGTATGGCAGCAAGATCGACCGCCGGTGGCGAACTACGCCTCGCCAGGCATCGTGAACGCCGCAGGCAAAGTCCAGGCCGTGCTCGCCGGTTGCAACAAGGTGGAAAGTTTTGATCCGCTCACGGGCAAGAAGCTGTGGAGCATCGACGGCAGCACCGAGGAGACCGTCGTCACCGCCGTGACCGATGGCAGCCGCATTTTCCTCGGCGGCGGCTATCCGAAGAATCACACCATGGCCCTCGAAGCGGATGGCAGCGGCAAGATCGCGTGGGAGAACGTCACAAAGACCTATGTGCCATCCATGATCGTCAAAAACGGCCACGTCTTCGCCGTCGGCGATGGTGGCCGTGCCGTGTGCTGGAAATCCGCGACGGGCGAGGAGCTGTGGAATGAAAAAGTGGACCGCGAGTTCTACGGTTCGCCCGTCATGGCCGACTCGCGCATCTACGTCACGAGCAAAAGCGGCGTCACTTCCGTCTTCGAGGCCACACCGGAGAAGTTCACGCTCCTCGGCCAGAACCCGCTCGGCGATGAATGCTTCAGCACGCCTGCCATTTGTGATAATCGCATTTACCTCCGCTCCGCCAAGACCAGCCCCACGCGGCAGGAGTATCTGTGGTGCGTAGGAGAGTGATTGGGCCGCTCACAGCGTTATCAACGCATGAGAGAAACCTTTCTCCTCACCGCCCTTTGTTTCACCGCGTTCGCTACCCGCGCGGCTATTTGCAGCCACCGCTCGCCGCCGGACAGCGTGTCGCCACCTGCGGACACAGATTCCACGTCTTCACCTGTCATCAGGTCTAGCAGATCGCACTTGCAGCGGGCTTGAAACTCAATGTTCTCAAAGACGTGAGTGACGCGGACAAGGCAAAGCTGAACACGCTGCTCCAGCAGATCGCCTGGGACACCGTGAGCCATCACCCGATGACGGGTGTGAGGAAGACCGGACCGGACTGACCGGCCGCGCACGCCTCTGCGGAGGAATTGTTTCTTGACGGAATCCGCGCACTGACTACATACCAACCGGTTTGTATGTCAAAAAAGGCCGCCAGCAAGAAGCGCGAACGCGACCCCGCCGCCACACGGCAGCGGCTGATCGACGCGACCGTGCGGCTCATGCTGAAGCAGGGGTTTGCCGCCACCTCGGTGGACATGATCTGCACGGAGGCGGGCATGACGAAGGGCAGCTTCTTCCACCATTTTGAAAGCAAGGAGGCCCTCGGCAAGGCGGCGGTGGAATGGTGGGGGCAGATGGGCACGACGCTCTATGCCGAGGCGTGGAAGGATGCGAAGCTCGACCCCCTGAAGCAGCTGCATCGCATGTTCGACATCATGGCCGGCTTCACGCTGCGGCCGGACGAGGCCTGCGTCTGCATGGTGGGCATGATGTCCCAGGAGCTTTCCGCCACGAATCCCACGATGCAGGCGGCCTGCGCCCGTGAGCTCGATCTCTGGACAACCAACGTCGCCAGGATGCTCGCGGCGGCGAAGAAGAAGCACAGGCCGAAGAAGTCGTTTGATCCGGAGGCGGTCGCCTGGTTTCTCAACTGCCTCTGGCAGGGCTCCATGCTCGTGGGCAAGACCTGCGACTCCCAGAAAATGATTCGTCACAATCTCAAGCTCGCCCGCAGCTATGTGGACGGCTTGTTCGCAACCGCCTGACCCCACCCCAACGCGCCCCCATGAGCACCACCAACGACACACGCCCCACGAAGACCGTCACGCCGCACCTCGTGTGTGCAGACGCCTCCGCCGCCATCGACTTTTACCAACGCGCCTTCAATGCCGAGGAACGGTTCCGCCTGCCCGGACCGGACGGCAAAGGCATCATGCACGCCTGCATCCAGATCGGCGACTCGCCCGTCTTCCTCGTCGATGAGAATCCACAGTGGGGCTCTCATTCGCCGACTTCCCTCAAAGGCACGCCCGTCACCATC
>DAORHS010000603.1:0-3543 GCA_035438165.1 Prosthecobacter sp. | reverse complement strand
CTCACCACGCATGGTTTCAACAACCACGGCATCCGCAACGAAGGCTGGCGCTACATCCGCTACGCCAACGGCGAGGGAGAACTCTACAACGAGGCCACCGACCCCAACGAATGGACCAACCTCGCCCAAGATCCGCAGTACAACGACACGAAGGCCCAACTCGCCAAATCCATCCCCGCCACCAACCAGAAACCCGCCCGCGACGAGGAACAGAAGCAGAAGAAAAAGGCCGAGAAGAAGAAAAAGAAGGGGAAGGAGTAACAAACACCCATCGCCCAAATATTTACTGCAGGCTTCGCAGGTCGATGATTGGATCAGAAGCCAGCCGCGTGACTTCATAACCAGGGCTGTTGAAAGCCTTGGCGTGATAGCGGGTTAGCACGGCATGTTTTCCAGCGAAGTTTCTCAAGTGGTCAGCCGAAGAACCCGACAAAGACACCGCACCGACGCGTCGAAAATGCCATTCCGAAAAATGATCGGCGCGCAGGCTGTTTTGTGAGAGCACATAAAGATCGACGTCGAAGACTCCGCTGTGGGAGGAGAACTTGAGCGGCAGGGTTGTTGTTTCGCCCCGCCAAGCGAGATGAACTGGCGGAATCTGCGCGGCGTTGCCTTTTGGAAGCTTTCTGATCTTCACGCAAACAAACGCCCGGCCGGGAATTAGATAGTGAAGTTGGTTTTGCGCAGGCACTTGCGAGAAGCCGTTTTTGACCAGCCATGCATTGAGTGCCTCGCTGGCGTTGTCCGAGCGAATCTCAATGATCTGGGTGGTGTAGTGCTCGGTGGACTGAGGTTGATGAACCACAATCGCCTGCCCGGGCATTGGAAGAGTCGAACACGACGGCAGGAACTGATAAAGAGTTGGTGTGACCTGAACTCGATCTGGAATGAGTTTGTAGAGTTGGGGAAAAAGCTCCGCAGATTCTTCCTTCACAACCACTGGAACTCGTGGCGTCGGAATAACCCATGCCAGGCTCCGCGGAAGCTCCGGGCTCGAAATTCGTGTGCGCACGACCAGGTGGCTCAGTCCATCCTTCTCAAACAACAGTGCTTCTTTGCGGTCTTCCTTCACCGGATAAGGCGCATCAATCACATGAATGCAGGAGATGCTGACAGGGAGCGTTAGCAGAAGGAGGCGAAGCGCATGCTTTCTCATGACTGCATGCTAGCGGAAGCCTGACGAGCCTGTCATCTCAAAATAAAAGAGCGTCCTCATTGCTGAGAACGCTCTTCGAATTTGTTGAAACGATAGCTTACGGCAAACTCGTCGCGCCCATCAGGAACCGGTCGCACTCGCGTGCGGCACCACGGCCTTCATTGAAGGCCCAGACGACGAGGGACTGGCCACGGCGGCAGTCACCGGCGGCGAAGACGCCGGGGAGGCTGGTGGTGTATTTCTCGTGCTCGGCCTTGATGTTGCTGCGGGCGTCGCGTTCGACGTTGAGGGCGTCGAGGAGGGGCTGCTCGGGACCGAGGAAGCCCATGGCGAGCAGGACGAGCTGCGCGGGGAGGACTTTTTCAGTGCCGGGAACCTTCTGCGGGCCGAAGTTGCCCTTCTCGTCCTTCTTCCACTCGACATTGACGACGTGGACGGCCTTCACGTTGCCGTTGTCATCGCCTTCGAACTTGGTGGCGGTGGTGAGATAGACGCGGGGATCGTCGCCAAACTTGGCGGCGGCTTCCTGCTGGCCGTAGTCCATGTTGTAAACCTTCGGCCATTCGGGCCAGGGATTGTTCGCGGCGCGGGCGAGCGGCGGTTTGGCCATGATTTCGAGCTGCACGAGCGAGTTGCAGCCGTGGCGCAGGCTGGTGCCGACGCAGTCGGTGCCGGTGTCGCCACCGCCGATGATGACGACGTCCTTGCCTGCGGCGGTGATGAAGTTGCCGTTCTGATGGCTGTCGAGCACCGCTTTGGTGTTCGCGGTGAGGAAGTCCATGGCGAAATGGATGCCCTTCAATTCGCGGCCAGGGATCGGCAGATCGCGCGGCTTGGTGGCTCCGGTGGCGACGATGATGGCGTCGAAGTCCTTGCGGAGCTGTTCGGCGGTGATGTCGGTGCCGACGTTGACGTTGCACTTGAACTCGACGCCTTCGTCTTCGAGCAGCTTCACGCGGCGAAGGACGACTTCCTTCTTGTCGAGCTTCATGTTGGGAATGCCATACATGAGGAGGCCGCCGGGGCGGTCGGCGCGTTCGAAGACGGTGACGGTGTGGCCGGCCTTGTTGAGCTGCACGGCGGCGCTGAGTCCGGCGGGGCCGGAACCGATGACGGCGACTTTTTTGCCGGTGCGCTTTTCGGGCGGCTCGGGCTTCACCCAGCCTTCTTCCCAGCCTTTGTCGATGATGCTGACCTCGATGTTCTTGATGGTGACCGGCGGTTCGTTGATGCCGAGCACGCAGGAGCCTTCGCACGGGGCGGGGCAGACGCGGCCGGTGAACTCGGGGAAGTTGTTCGTCTTGTGCAGGCGGTCGAGCGCCTCCTTCCAAAGGCCGCGATAGACGAGGTCGTTCCACTCGGGGATGAGGTTGTTGATCGGGCAGCCGCTGGCCATGCCGCTGATGAGCGTGCCGCTGTGGCAGAAGGGGATGCCGCAGTCCATGCAGCGTGCGCCCTGCTTTTTGAGGCCGTCCACAGGCATGTGAAGGTGAAATTCCTTCCAGTCCTTGATGCGCTCAAGCGGATCGCGGTCGGCGGGGAGTTCGCGGGTGAATTCGATGAAGCCGGTTGGTTTTCCCATGGTCTCTTGTCGTGATGAAGGTGATGTCTGTGAGTTCGTGACGCGTGATGCGGATCCTAGCTGCCGCCGATGCGGGCGACGTCGCGGGCGTTGGCTTCAAAGGCGGCGTTGAGGGCGTCGTCGCCAGTGAGGCCGTCGTCGGTGGCCTTTTTGATGGCCTGGAGCACACGCTTGTAATCCTTGGGCATCACTTTGACAAACTTGGGCACCATCTGCTCCCAAAGCGCGAGAACCTTGAAGGCTTTCTGGCTCTTGGTGGCGTCGGCGTGTTTTTTGATGAGCTGGTAGAGGCCTTCGATCTCGGTCTGCTCTTCGAGCGTCTCGAGACCGACCATCTGCGGATTGCAGCGCGTGGCGAAGTCGCCCGCTTCATCCAGGATGTAGGCGATACCGCCGCTCATGCCTGCGGCGAAGTTGCGCCCGGTGAGGCCGAGCACGACGACACGACCACCGGTCATGTATTCGCAGCCGTGGTCTCCCACGCCTTCGACGACGGTGTCCACGCCGGAGTTGCGGACCGCGAAGCGTTCACCCGCCATGCCGCGCAGGAAGAGCTCGCCGCTCGTCGCGCCATAGAGCGCGGTGTTGCCGGCGATGATGTTTTCTTCCGCGGCAAAGTCAGAACCTTCCGGAGGATAGATGATGATGCGGCCGCCGCTGAGGCCCTTGCCGATGTAGTCGTTGCCGTCGCCTTCGAGTTCGAGCGTCACGCCTTTCGGGACGAACGCGCCGAAGCTCTGGCCGGCCGTGCCTTTGAACTTGATGTGCACGGTGTCATCCGGCAGACCGTGCCAGTGGCGTTTCG
>DAORHS010000602.1:0-3546 GCA_035438165.1 Prosthecobacter sp. | reverse complement strand
TGAAGGACGTGCCCGCCCCGCTCCTTCACGAACCGCCGAAACCGGGGCTGCGCCTCGCAAAAGGCTATCCGCTCCCCATGGTCGATCATCATGCCGAGCGCGACCGCTGCCTCGCGATCTTTGCGAAGCACAAGCAGGAGCGGAGCTGAGAGCGAAGAGCAAAGGACGTAGAGTCCAAGCCCGCTCCGCACGGCCCATTCATAACACCAGGCTCCTCCGGGGCGGAGCCACCCCGTTGTGCGGTGCGTTTATGCCTCGCGTCATCAGGTTTTGTGATTTCCCACAGATCGCCTTCGGCTGTCTGCGGGACCAGTCCGTTTTCACAAGTCGTGACAACGAGAGGCATAGATTGCGGCTGACAAGCGCTCCATTCCGCCAATGATCCGGACTGTCAGGTGCTTCGAAACTCATCACTGAACGCGAATGACCACCGCAAAAACGCCCGAAACCGCCGAGCGACTTGGCATGCTTCAAGTCATCACGCTCATCCTTTCCGTTTATGTGCTTGTCGCCCTGTTGCTACAGTCGGTCCTCCCGCTCCCGGCCGAAACAACGGCCCTTCTGGACCACATCGACTTCTATGTCTGTCTGATCTTCCTCGCCGACTTTTTCACCCGCCTGTACCGCGCCCCTTCCAAGGCCGTCTTCCTCCGCTGGGGATGGATCGACTTCGTCTCCAGCATCCCGATGTTTGACATGTTTCGCGTGGGACGGGTGGTCCGCATCGTGCGGGTTTTCCGCATTCTCCGGGCCTTCCGCTCCACCAAAAACCTCGTCACCTACCTCATCCGCGACCGCAAGGCGACCTCCTTTGCCGCCGTGGTCACCGTCTCGCTGATCATCGTGGTCTTTTCGGCGATCACGATCCTTCAATTCGAAACCTCCCCCGATTCGAACATCAAAACCCCGATGGATGCCTTCTGGTGGGCCTATGTCACCATCACCTCCGTCGGCTATGGTGACAAGTTTCCCGTTTCCACCGAAGGACGCATCCTCGCGTGCGTGTTGATGACCGCCGGAGTCGGACTGTTTGGCACGATCACGGGTTTCGTGGCGAGTGCTTTCGTCGATCCTGAAATCGAGGAGGAGGAAAACGACATTCAGTCGCTCACACGCGAAATTCAGGCCCTGCGGCTCCAGGTCCAGTCCCTCGAAGCCAAGATCGACGAACACACCCGCAGGCCATGATGCCGGACATCCGCCCGGCTTTCAGGCTCACTCCAACTGCAGCTTCGCCAGCGAGCCATACAGGCTGCCCGGCTTCGCCACGAGTTCGTCATGCGTGCCGCGCTCGAGGATGGCGCCACCGGACATGACGAGGATCTGATCGCAACGGCGCACGGTGCTGAGGCGGTGGGCGATGATGATGCTGGTGCGGTTTTCCATCAGCTTGTCGAGCGCGTCCTGCACCAGGCGCTCGCTCTCGGCGTCGAGGCTGCTGGTGGCTTCATCCAGGATCAAGATGGCCGGATCGGCAAGAATGGCGCGCGCGATGGCGATGCGCTGGCGCTGACCGCCGGAAAGCTGCGTGCCGCGATCTCCGACGAGCGTCTCATAACCTTCCGTGAGCCCCGCAATGAAGTCATGCGCGTTCGCCTTCTTCGCGGCGCTGATGATCTCCTCCTCGGTGGCCTCCGGTTTGCCGTAGGCGATGTTTTCTTTGATGCTGCCGCCAAACAACAGCACCTCCTGCGGCACCAGCGCGAGGTTGCGCCGCAATGTGGTGAGCGACATGTCACGGATCGGCTGGCCGTCGATGAGGATTTCACCGCTCGTCGGGTCGTAGAAGCGGAACAGCAGCGAAACGGTCGTCGTTTTCCCGGAGCCGCTCGGCCCCACGAGCGCGATGCGCTGCCCGGCCTTGGCGCTGAGATCAAAATCACGCAACACCACGGCTTCGGCCCGCGTCGGATAGGCGAAACTGACGCCGCGCATCTCGATCTCGCCCTTGAAACGCGTCTTCGAGGCTCCAGCGGTGTCATCCGGCTCGGTTTCATCACGCAGAATCTCGCGTACGCGCTCGGTGGCTCCGAGAGAGCGCTGAAGCTGGGTGATCAGTTCGGGGAATTGCGCAAAGGAGGCGGCGATCATGCCGGTGAGGCCCGCGAACTGAGTGAGCTCCTCCTTGCCGATCTCGCCGAAGTTCAGCATCCGCATGGCGAACCACGTCACCAGGATCAGGGCCACGCTGAAGGCGAAAATGATGAACGCGATGAACGAAGCGCGAGGAATCGCGGCACGGAGCACCGTGTGCAGGTATTCGCCGAGGTTCTTGTCATAGCGGGCCATTTCATAGGCCTCGTTGCGGAAGGCCTTCACGCTCACGATGCTCTGCAGACTTTCATCCACCACAACCTGCGACGCGGCGAGGTTGTCCTGTGCCCGCTTCGTCAGTTTGCGGATGCGGGAGCCGAAAATGGCGATCATCACGATCACCACGGGAATGGTGCCCACCATGAACAGGGACAGCTTCACCGACATGTTCAGGATGAGAACGAGGCAGAGTGACAGCATCACCGTATGGCGGATCAGCATCGGAATTGTCACCACCAGCGTCTCACGCATCGCCTCGACATCATTCGCGAGGCGGGAGGCCAGTTCGCCGACGCGGCGTCGGTTCAGCGTTGCCATCGGCAGGCGGATGATGCGGCTGAAGGTGTCGAGACGCAGCGCCGCGAGTGCACGCTCGGAGGCCTTGGCAAACAACAAGATGCGCCAGAACGCGATGAAGGCCTGGACAGCCACAATGCCCACAAGAAACCACACACTGTGGTTAAGCTCCGCCATCCATGCCGGCCCGGTTGTGCCACCGATCCCCTTCCCGGCCACGGCGGCCAGCTCCTTGATGAAGATGATCGTCATCCCGCCGGTGATCGCCAGCGCGATGAGCGCGGGAATGAACACGTTGTAGTGTGGGCGCAGGTAGTTCAGGAAAAAGCCCGCGTCTTTCCACGCCGCACGGTCCCACAGTTTTTTGCTCGCTCGTTCTTCAGCCATGCTCGGTTTTCTCTACTCCACGCGCACGGTCCAGCGCTTCGTGGGTTTGTCAGTCAGTTCCAGTACGCTCAGACTTTCGGCATCATCGCCCAGACGTGTGCTGCGGGTGAGGAAATACTCACGCCCGCCGCCACGGAGGCGCACATTGATGCCCATCTGGCTGTTGCCGTTCCCGAGCGCCCATTCATGGCGGTAGAGATAGCTTTTGGGCAGGGAGATCGTCAGCCTGCGGGTGCCTCCGGCCGAACTGCTCAGCGTCGCCTGAATCTCGCTCGCCTCAAACACCGCCGCATAGCCGCTGCCAAAGGCCCACGGAGAAATCGGACCGATCACCGCCTCCCCGTCCGCGGCCTTTCCCGAAATGCGCAATGCCGCCGTGGCGCCCGGAGTCAGACGTTCGCCGTAGCTGCGTGCATCAAGGTTCAGCAGCAGTTCATAGGCGGCACCGGACTCGTCATTCACCAGATCGACACCGGTCAGATCGAGGGTGAGAAACAGCTTCATGCCGTCGGCGTCCGCCTTCAATGTTACGGCGCTGGACTGTCCGTC
>DAORHS010000601.1:0-3547 GCA_035438165.1 Prosthecobacter sp. | reverse complement strand
GCGTGAGTATTCGAGTGCTTCCTGAAATTCACGGCCATGCTCGATCAGTTCGGCACCGAGCGAGCGCATCGCGGTGTTCTTCTCCGGGTTGTTGCCATGCGGCACGACGATCACCGCGCGCAGGCTGTTCAACTTCGCCGCAAAGGCGATGGATTGGCCGTGGTTGCCCGTCGTGGCCGCGATCACGCCGCGCACGTTGGGTTCGCCGCGTTTCAACTCGTCCATATAGACGAGTCCGCCGCGAATCTTGAAAGCGCCGACGGGCGTGTGGTTTTCATGTTTCAACCACAGTTCGCAGCCGAGGCCGCTCTCCAGCAGCGGCCAGCGATAGACCGGCGTTTCGTGGATGTGCGGACGGATAAGCGCCTTGGCGGCTTCGATCTCGCTGAGGGTTGGCAGGGAAGTCATGCCGCATGGCTAGGCATGAACTTCGCAAAGGCAAGCACGCGGCCCGCGTTATAGCACGCACCATGAACACGCCCGCCACCTCTCGTCGTCGCTTTCTGCAAACCTCCATCGCTGGAGCCGTTTCATTGCCTGCATGGGCCGCGCCGCTTGGTGCTAACAGCGATGTGCGCGTCGCGGTGATCGGATTTCGCGGTCGTGGCGGCGGCCATATCAATGAACTCTTGAAGGTGCCCGGCGTGCGGCTGGTGGCGATCTGCGATGTGGATTCCGCCGTGGTGGACAAAAAAGTGGCCGATCTCGACAAGAAGGGAGTGAAGGTGAAAACCTACCGCGACTTCCGCGAGTGCTGTGCGGACAAGGATGTGGATGCTGTGACCATCGCAACGCCAAATCACAGCCATGTGCTCATCGCGCTCACCGCCTTGCAGCATGGGAAGCATGTCTATGTTGAGAAGCCCGTGAGCCACAATTTGATCGAAAGCGCAAAGCTGATGGCTGCTGCCACGAAGGCGGCGGCAAAGGGTCTCGTGGTGCAGCATGGCATGCAGCGCCGCTCCGATGAAGGCTGGGCGTCAGCGATGCAGTGGATCAAAGAAGGCCACATCGGCAAGACCAAGCTCTCACACGCGCTCGTTCATGGCCTGCGCATGAGCATTGATAAAGTGGAAGGCCCACAGCAACCACCTGCCACGGTGGATTACAAGCTGTGGTCCGCACCGCGTCCTGAGATGCCGATCATGCGGAAACAGTTCCACTACGACTGGCATTGGCAGTGGCCCTATGGCGGTGGTGACATCGGCAACCAAGGCCCTCATCAATACGACGTCGCTCGCTGGGCGCTCGGCGATCCCGACACGCTGCCAAAGCGCGTGATGAGCTTTGGCAACCGCTGGGGCTATGTGGATGACGGCCAGACCGCGAACTGCCAGATCGCCTTCCATCCGTATGAGCCGGTGCCGCTCATCATGGACAAGTTTGGCCTGCCCATGAAGGACATGAATCCGAAGCTCGGTTCCGCTCCATACAAAGGCGTGCGCGACGGCAACGTCATTCACTGCGAAGGCGGTTACGTGGCCGAGTCGAAGGCCTACGACAACGAGGGCAAGGCGATCATGAAGTTCGAAAACTTCCTCACCGGTCCGGACCACATGAAGAACTTCATCGACTCCGTCCGCGCCGGCAAATACACCAAGGACGTGCTCCACATTCGCCACGGGCATCACGCGGCGTGCTTGTCCCACCTCGCCAACGTCTCCTACCGCCTTGGCAAGGCGATGAAGACCGGCGAAGTCAAAGAGCGACTGGAGGGCGACAAGTTCGGTCAGGAACTCTTTGCCGAATTCCTCAAAAATCTTGCTGCCAACCAGATTGATCTCCATTCGCAGCAGATCATCGCCGGCCCCTGGCTCGATTTCGATCCTGCGAGCAATCAATTCACCGGCGAATTCGCCGCCGAGGCCAACAAGCTCTGTCAGGAAGAATACGCCGCGGGTTTCGAACTGCCGGAGGTGTGAGTTTCCAGAAGAGAGCGTCGAGAGTTGATCAAACGCGGTATTTACCGCGTTTGAAAAAGCTCACTTCACGAAACGGCTCGCTCTTCTCACCAACCCCTGGTTTCTTTTTCATTCAACCATGAAGCTCCACCTCATCCTCCCGCTACTGCTCACCGCATCGTTGCAGGCGCAGACACCTGCACCTGCTCCCGCACCGACAAAACCTGCCAAACCAGCTGCACCGAAACGTGCGCCCACCGTGGCGAATGTGGCCTACGGCACGCATGAGCGGCAGGTGCTCGATTTTTACAAGGCAGAGTCCGCCAAGCCCACACCGTTGCTGTTCTTCATCCACGGTGGCGGTTGGGTTGCGGGCGACAAATCAGGCGTCGGCGAACTCGAAGCGTGTCTCGCCGCAGGCATTTCTGTTGTCTCCATCAACTATCGCTATTCCTGGCAGGCGCAGCTCGCGGGCGTCATGCCGCCGGTAAAATGGCCGCTGGAGGACGCCGCGCGTGCCTTGCAGTTTGTGCGCAGCAAGGCGGGGGAATGGAACATCGACAAGCAGCGTATCGGTGCCAGCGGCGGCTCTGCGGGCGCATGTTCGAGCCTCTATCTCGCCTTCCACGACGACATGGCCGATCCGAAGAGCAGCGACCCAGTCGCCCGCGAGTCCACCCGTCTCTGGTGTGCGGCGGTGACGGGAGCCCAGACCTCGCTCGATCCGAAGCAGCTCATCGAATGGACGCCGAACAGCCGTTACGGCGGCCACGCCTTCGGCTTCATGGACCCGAACGACAAAAAGACCCGCGACACCCGCTTTGCCGAGTTCCTGGAGAAACGCGAGTCCGTGCTGAAGTGGATCAAGATGTACTCGCCTTACGAACTCGTCTCCAAGGACGATCCGCCCGTGTATCTCATCTACAGCAGCGCCCCCGCCATCGGCCAGCCGCAGAAAGATCCCACCCACACCGCCAACTACGGCGTCAAGCTGCAGGAGCACTGCAAAGCCATCGGCACCGAGTGCGAACTCGTCTATCCCGGCGCGCCGGACGTGAAGCACAAGACGAACGCGGAGTTTTTGATCGCGACGTTGAAGAAATAGAGGTGCTATGATAACCTTCGAACATGAACATGGTCCTCAACACGGATGTCCTCAGCATGGCGGAGTTCGCCTCGGATATGCGTGAGCATTCGGCGCGTTTGAAACAGAAGGGGCGAGCCACGGTCTTGACTCAGGATGGCGAGGCGGCGGCGGTGCTTGTGCCGGTGGAGGCGTATGAAAAAATGGCCTGGGAGGCCCATGAACATCAGATGGACCAGCAGTTGAAGGCTGCGGTCGATGCCTATGCCCAGGGCGAGCGTGGCACGCCTGCGCGTGAGTTTTTCGACAGCCTCTACCGTGAGGACGACAAGACGACGGAGAGTGTATGAGCTACTCCTTGGCGCTTGCGACCGAAGCCAAGCAGAGCATCCGGCAGCAGCGTGACTGGTATCGCACGGAGTTGGAGGATGGGGACGAACTGGCAAAGCGGTGGACACGCGAACTGGACAACGCCATCGAAAAACTCTGCGAGCATCCTGAGCGACACGCCCTGGCCGCTGAAAACGGCAGATGGCATCCCGAAGTCGTGATTCGCCGCATG
>DAORHS010000600.1:0-3568 GCA_035438165.1 Prosthecobacter sp. | reverse complement strand
AGCCGGAGGTGAGCTGGTTCCACACCTCGATGCCGAGCACGCGCGGATCGAAGTCGAGCATCGGCAGGTAGTCGGCGAGCTTGCCGGTCGGATGATTCAGTGTCATGCCGCCGCCGTCTGGATGCTGCAGCATTTCAAAGGCCTCGCGGAAGACATCGCGCCATGGGCGGTTCGTGCCCTGCATGAGGCGATACTGCGTCACGCTGAGGGTGGCGGCATCAAACACGAGTTTTGTCTCCATGCTGGGTGCCGTGGTGCGCAGGTAGAGCGTGTGATTGCCCGGCGGCAGGCTGCGGTCACGCATGGGGCCTTTGTCGGCAAAGCCATTGCGGAAGTCGCACTCGTTCGCGCCTTCGATCGTGAGACTGGCCGTCGGTTTGCCCGTTTTGGCGGCGAGCCGCACGTCCAGCCGATACACACCAAGCCAGGGGCGCTGCGCATCAAACACGTTCAAGCCGTCAAAGCGATGCGCGATGGGCGAGGTTGCGCACTCCTTCGCGCTCACGCTGCTGCCGTAACCCGTGGCGAGCAGGCTGCCGAGCGCGTTCGCATGCAGGCCCGTGTCGGTGTAGGAATGATGCTCCGCATTCGGCGCGGCGATGAGCTGTGGATGCTTCTCCGCATAGTCCTGTGGCAGCGGATACGTCGGCGCGGAGGGGTAGTAGTTGCTGAAGGCGAAGTGGTCGTAGCCCATGTCCACAAACCCATCGCGCGAAGCATCGGTCTGGCCCTGATGCTGATGCGACATTGAGTGCAGGCATTCCCACGCATCCCAGTCCACCTCCGCATACGGATTATCGAGCTCACGGCCTGCATTGATGCCCCACGATGACGTGGCAGGCAGGGTGGCGAGCGTGGCGAGGAGTCGGCGGCGTTTCATCCAAGGCAGTCGGACTCGACGCGGCGGTCCTTTCAAGCATGAAGAGCCAGTCAGCGCACGAAGATTGGCGGAGGTCTCTGCGTATCGTCTCACACACATGAATCCCGCCGCTTCTCCTTCACGCCGCCACTTCCTCAAAACCGCCGCCGCCACGGTGGCGACTTTTAACATTGTGCCGAGGCATGTGCTGGGCGGTCCGCGCTATGTGCCGCCGAGTGAGAAGGTGAATGTGGCGATCATCGGCACGGGAGGGCAGGGGCGCTCGAATGTGCGGAATCTGTTTCCGCTCGATGATGCACAGATCATCGCGGTGGCTGATCCGGCGGAGTCGTTCAGCCTCGAGAACTTTTACTTCAAAGGCATGGGCGGACGCTTGCCGGTGAAGGCGGAGATTGAAAAGCACTATGCGACGAAGACGCCGAACCATCGCTGCGCGGACTATGTCGATTTCCGCGAGATGTTGGAAAAGGAGAAATCCATCGACGCGGTGCTCATTGCCACGCCAGATCATCTGCACGCCTATGCCTCGGTGATCGCGATGCGGGCTGGCAAGCACGTTTACTGCGAGAAGCCGCTCACGCACAACATCTGGGAGGCGCGTCACGTCGCCAAAGTGGCTGCGGAGACGGGTGTGGCGACGCAGCTCGGCAGCCAGGGGCATTCCTCGCTCGGCACGCGTGAGACGATCGAATACATTCAGGACGGTGCCATCGGCGCGGTGAAGGAAATCCATGTGTGGGTGGGCGCGAAGCGATGGAATCCCACGCTCACCGGCAAACCGACTGACACGCCGCCCGTGCCCGCAGGACTGAACTGGGATCTGTGGCTCGGCCCGCGTCAGGAACGCGCATTCCATCCCGCCTACTTCCCGGTTGCATGGCGCGATTTCTGGGACTTCGGCTGCACAGGTATCGGTGACTTCGCCTGCCACGACATGAATACGGCCGTGCGCGCTTTTGATCTGCCGATTCCATCGCGCATCGAGGCTCATGCCGCAGGCTTGATGGACAGCGAGATCGCCCCGCATGGAGCGCTCATTTACTACACCTTCCCCGCCGCCGGATCTCGGCCCGAGATCCGCATGACGTGGTATGATGGCGGCATGATGCCTCGCACTCCCGAGGCGCTCGGACGCTTCCCGCTGCCGAAACGCGGCTGCCTTTTCATCGGCGAAAAAGGTGTGATCCAGTGCGATGGCGGTGGTGGAGCGCCGAGACTCTTCCCCGATGCACGACGCGCTGAATACCAGAAGCCCGCGCCGAAGCTAAAGCGCTCCAACGGTCATCACCGCGACTGGATCGACGCCTGCAAAGGCGGCGAACCCGCGACGAGCCCGTTTGCCTACGCGGCGCATCTCACGGAGATCGCCCTGCTGGGCCTGCTGTCGCTGCGCACGCAGAAACCTATCGAGTGGGATGCTCCAGGCATGAAAGCCACCGGCCTGCCAGCGGCGGAGCCCTTCATCAAGGAGACGTATCGCAAAGGTTGGGAAGTCGTCTGATCACTGCCATGTCCTTCTCCATTTCATTCGGCCCGCTCAGTGCTGCGGATCACGAAGCCGTCGCCAAACTACTGCATCGTTCGTTGGTGCAGTGGTATGAAAGCCGCCTCCGTCAGGGCGCGAAGTTTGGCGACAGCCACGAGCCGTTCCTGCTCTTCCCCGAAGTTTATGAGGCTCTCGATCCAGGTGAAGCCGTCACCGCTCGTGACACGCAGACTGGCGAAGTGCTGGGCGTGTGTTTCTCACACGAACGCGAGACGCATGTCGCCATCGGCATCGTGGCGACGGCACCTGAAGCAGGAGGACGTGGCATTGCGAAGCAGATGATGGCGGCGGTACTCGAAAAAGCCCGCAACCTCGGCAAACCGGCGCGTCTGGTGTCCAGCCTGCTGAACCTCGATTCGTTCTCGCTCTACACGCGGCTTGGATTCGTCCCCGGTGCGATTTTCCAAGACATGCTCATCACCGTGCCGGAGAGCGGCATGACTTCTCCAGCGCCAACGGGGTCTGCTCGCGTGCGTGAAGCTCGATCCGACGAAGCCGCGCGTATCGCCGACTTCGAGCACTCGCAGCAAGGCATCCGACGCGAGAAGGACTTCGCGTTCTTCCTGCAAAACAAAGTCGGATCGTGGCGCGTGCTCGTTTCTGAGCGCGAGGATGGTTCCTTGAATGGATTCCTCGGAATGAGCACACATCCATCCTTCAGCATGATCGGCCCCGGCGCCGCCGCTGATGAAGAAACCGCCGCAGCGCTGCTCTGGAGTGCGCTTGATGGTCAGCGTGGCAAGACCTTGGTCTTCCTCGTGCCCTGCGCTGCTGCCAGCCTCGTGCGCACGGCTTATGCGTGGGGCGCTCGCAATGTCGAGCTTCACGTCGCCCAATCCACCGCACCGGTTGCATCGCCCAAAGGTGTCGTGTTTCCGACCTTCATGCCCGAGACGGCATGAAGCCTCTTTTTGCCTCCGTATTTTCGCCCCTGTTTCTCATGAAAAAGTCTGTGTTATCTCTCCTCGCCTTGGCAAGTGCCTCGTTTGCCGCTGATCCCACGCCTGTGGCGCAGTGGGCTTTCGATGGTGACAAGCCGGACATCGGCAAAGCTGAAGGCGGTGTGGTGTTTCAGCAGGAGGGGCCGTCGCCAAAGCAGTTCAAGCACATCCCGCTCTCGAACAAGGCGGCGCGGTTTGAAG
>DAORHS010000599.1:0-3569 GCA_035438165.1 Prosthecobacter sp. | reverse complement strand
GGACATCACTTCTTCTCCACTGTCAGAGGAATGCTGATCACCAGACCGGCAAAACGTGGCGACTTTGGAGGGTCCGAGAACATCTTGGTGTGGCAGCCGACACAACTGGAGTGCAGTGGAATGACCGTGGCTCGTCGATACACTCTTTGGGTGACGAGTTCGTATTCCTCCTTGCCGGCGGCCAGCTCGGCCGCGGCCTTTTTCTCAAACGTGGTCGTCGGCTCATGGTCGAGGTTCATCGCTTTGGTGTTCACGGCGATCCAGTTTGCATGGCCGCCTGATCGTCCGGCCATTTCCTCAAACACATCATCCATCGCCCGGGCAGGCAGGACCGCGCCCTCCCGCCGAAAGTAGTGCCGATGCATCACCTCCAGCGTGGTGGTGTAAACATCATGCAGCAGCTTCGCCCGCTCCCGGGCTGATGTGACCACAGCCTCGGAGGGCGCGGCGGCGGCAGCCATCGGTTTCTTGGGCGGTGGCACCTTCGTGCTCACGCTGGCATCCTGCCCAAACAAAACGCCGGCGGCCACTCCGGCCCCGGCGAGGCAGGCCAGAAGCCGTCTCGTGCCGGCCAGGCCTTCGAACCATTCGGCGCGGTGTTTTTTTGGGTGTGTGGGACGGTGCATGAGCGGAATTCCAGTCATGAAACAACGCTCCTCCCGGCTGCCCTCTTCCGCCTCTCCTGTCCTGGTCTGACCGTCTCTTGTGGATGCGTGAACGTGGAATGATCTGGCTGATGCTGGACAAAGGTCGGCCTGTTGGCGAGATAACGCGCTTTCTTCATCTCATGCTCAGCGCGTCTTTCTTCTTTCGTGTCTTGTTGGGTCTCAGTGGGGCTCTTGGCCTGGTTCTCACCGGCTGCATGACGCCTGGTTTGTCATCTTCGTCCGCTGGCGGAGATTTGCCTGCCTTGATGGTCGAGCGCCTGGGCTGGATGGATGAGGTAGCGCAGGTCAAACAGGCCCGCTCACTGCCGGTGACGGATGCGAGGCGGGAAGCGGAGCTGCTCGATGCCATGGAGCGATTGGGAGCCGAGTCCGGGCTGCCTGCCGCACGGGTGCGGACGTTTTTCTCCGGCCAGATCTCCGCGGCCAAGCAGTGCCAGGAGGAATGGCTGAGGCGTCATGCCGGTGTGAAGCCCTCGAACCAGGCCGTCCCGGATCTCGGCACGACCGTGCGTCCGGCCTTGGATGTCTTGGGCCGAAAGATGATCCGTGCATTGGCAGCCGCGCGTGGCTCTCAGAACACAGCGCCACTCATCCGTGCCGCCCGGACGCAACTGGCACAGGCAGGATATTCACAGGACGTCATCACGCCGGCGGTTCGCGGACTTGAAGATGCCTTGAGTTCGCCCGGGAGCGGCCTTCCGTGAATCAAATCCTGGATTTGCCAAAAGACTCCGGCTGCGAATGATCCCGCCATGCCTCACGTCCTCGGTCTCCGTAGTTGCTACGCCAAAGTCGGCCGCCTCATTTACTTCGGCCGCATGCTCGACAAAATCCGGCTGCACGCCGAGGCGAGGCTTCCCGCCGACTACGTTCCACTTCTCGGCGACACACAGTTCTACACGCTCGATGGCCGTTGCTGCCGTTTCCTCGGCGTTCCCTACGCCGAGATCAAGGAGCGAACGCTTCATGGTGGCAACGATGAGGAAATTCTCGCCTGGGCCCATGCTCGGGGCATCGTGCGCAGCGATGAGGAGTGCCACATGTGGAACCGCTTCATCGCCAAGCTCGGCTGGCGCGACGAACGCTCCCATCTGCTGCCCCGGCGCATTCAAGACAGCGGGCTCACAGGCAAGACCATCGAGACCCTTATCGACCACATTGAGTATGATGAAGGCCGCGACCCGGTGGCGGAGCGCGCATGGGAGCAGATTTGATCCTCTGCCCGCCACGCCTCACTCCTTGGGAGGCGTCCGCCAAGACACGCGTCCAGGTTCCACATCGGCGCAAGACGGTGTCGGCGTGCGCGTTGCCATGCCGCCAGATGAAAACGCCTCTCCCACTGCTCGCCTTCCTGTCGCTAGTGCTGACTTCCTCGATCCGCGCCGGAGATTCCGAGCACAAGCCGGAGTTGTTCACGAGCACGAGGCTGGTGTATGCGGACACGTTTGACGGTCCCCTCAACAAGGATTTCTGGGAAGTGCGGCAGAGCAGCACATGGGTCATCAAGGACGGCGTGCTCACCGGCAGCCAGTCGTCCAGGGAGTTTCAGGAAAAGATGATCGCCAAGGGCGACAAGGCTCATGCGGGCTTCAAGCCCGTGATCTGGCTCAAGAAGGTGCCGGAGAACTTCGTCTGCACGATGCGCGTTCGCTACGACGCGAAGGCTTATCAAAAAGGCTTCCCGCTCCTCGACCTCGGCCATCACATTCACACGCTCAGCTTCAGCGAGAAGGCCACGACGCTGACGATCAAGAAGAACGTCGAGTCGCTGCCCGTCGAGCAGCCGCTCTTTGCGCTCAACCAATGGCATGACGTCGCGATCGAACTGAAGAAGGGCATGCTCCTGCTCAAGATCGACGGCCAGAAGCACGTCTTCGAGAGCAAGAACATCGACATGACCGGCCAGGCTCAGATTGATTTCAAAGCGGTCGATTTCGGCACCTGCCAGATCGACGACGTGAAGCTGTGGGAAGGGGAATGACGGGAGCGCCGACATCTTCGGCATTCCTTCTGCTGCCTTCACCGTTGACACGCGGAACGAGATCCTGACAGAGTGAGATTTTATGAAACACACGAGTCTGGCGCGGATCTGTGGCATCGCCTTGCTGGCGGGTGGCTTCGTCCCTTCCGTACCTGGCCAGACTTCCAGCGTCGCCGCCGACCGCATCGTGGTCAGCGGATTTGAGCCGTTTGGGGGGCGCTCCGAGAATGCCTCATGGACACTCGTACAGGAAATCAAGAAGGCCTTCCCGTCCATCCTCGACCGCCAGATTCCCGTCGTCTGGGGCGCGCCTCTGAAGGCCATCGCGGCGGAGAAAAATTCGCCGGATGTCTGGATCGCGTTTGGGGAGGGAACACCCGCGTTTCAGATCGAAGTTCTCGCGCACAACCGCCGGGGCGGCTTTCCGGACAATCAAAGCCGGACGCCCTCTGCGCCGCTCATCGTTCAGGACGGCGCGGCCGAGTTGAAAAACAAGATCGCCGCCGCCGCTCTTGCCGCCCGGCTGACAGCGGCCGGCTTCCCGACGCGTGAATCCACCAATGCCGGCGCCTATTTATGTGAGGAGATGCTGTATTCCCTGCTGCATTTCCAGGCGCGGCAGCCGGACGGCTTCAGACTGGTGCTGTTCGTCCACGTTCCCGTTCTGGGGAAGGCGGTGGCCCGGGCTCCGGCCGGAACCGTGCGTGGGTCTGTGACCCAGAAGGTCGATGCCGCCTACCTCGCCGCTTTCGGCAGGCAGTTGTTCGCGTCCTTGCAGGAGATTCATCAGATCCGGTTGTCGGAAAACTCAGCCGCCCGCTAGCTGCGCGACAACGCTCCCCTTGCTGTCTTGGTGACATGAGGGGGCGTTCCATCAGGGAGTTGCATTCCACGTCGTTTCTTCACAGGGTGGATTCTGG
>DAORHS010000598.1:0-3578 GCA_035438165.1 Prosthecobacter sp. | reverse complement strand
CCTAATGTCCGAGTTTCGCGGTGATGACATCCAGCAGCGCCCTGGCTGCGGGTGACAGCGGGCCGCCCTTCTGCCACACCGCAGCAATCTGACGCTGCATCCTCGGTTCGCGGATGGGAATGGCACGAATCGTCTTCGGCAGGTTTCCGGCTGCGAGTTGTGGCACCACGGCCACACCCAGGCCGGCCGCCACCAGGGCGCGCACGGTTTCCACCTCGCCGCTTTCACAAGCGATGCGGGGCTCGAACCCCGCTTTGCGGCAGGCCTCAAGCGCTGTGTCACGCGCACGGCCTTTGTAGAAGATGAAGGACTCGGCGGACAGGTGCTTCAATTGCACGTCCTTTTGTTTTGTGACCGCATGGGAGCGTGAAGCGAGCAGCACAAAGGGTTCGGTGATGATCGTGTGCGATTCAAACGCCGCCTTGTTCGCAGGAAGTTGCAGGAAGCCGATGTCCGCCCGTCCGGACTCCACGCACTCGGCCACACGCTCGGAGCTTTCCTCGATCAACTGCATTTCGACCTTGGCATGCAGCTTCGCAAAGGCTCGGGTCACCTCCGGCAAAAGGCAGGCGCTCACGCTTGGAATCGCCGCGATCACCAGCCGGCCGCCGCGAAGCTGCGCCACGTCGGAAACCACCGCTTTCGCCGCCTCGGCCTGTGCCAGCAGGGCTTCGGCACGTGGCAGGAAGGCCTTTCCGGCGGCGGTGAGCTGGGTTTCCTTGCGGCCGCGGATGAAGAGCGCGGTGCCGAGCTCCTCCTCGAGGTTTTTCATCTGCTGGCTCAGGGCCGGCTGCGCCATGTGCAGACGCTCCGCCGCCCGCGTGAAGTTGCGCTGACGGGCGATCTCGATGAAGTAGCCGAGCTGGTAGAGTTCCATGATTGGGCATCACTATTTCCAATCATCAGCATCGTAAAATCATCTTTTTCTTATCGTCGGACACCTCCATGATCCGCTCATGCACCGACTTTGCGTACACACCATCACCACCAAGCCGCTGAGCCTTGAGGAATGCCTCGTGCAGTTCCCCAAGCGCGGCGTGAGCGGCATCACCATCTGGCGTCAGGCGCTCGAAGGACGTGATTTGGGTGCTGTAGCCCGCCAAACTCGCGAAGCGGGCCTCGAAGTGGTCAGTCTGTGCCGCGGAGGTTTTTTTCCGGCCACGACGGCTGCGTCGCGGCAAACCGCGATTGATGATAACTTGAAGGCCATTAAGCAGGCGCATGCGATTGGCGCTCCGCTCATCGTTTTGGTCTGCGGAGCGGTTCCGGGACAAAGTCTAGTAGAGTCGCGCAAACAAATCACTGATGGCATCGCGGCCGTTTTGCCTGCGGCGGAACAAGCCGGTGTCAAACTCGCCATCGAGCCGCTGCATCCGATGTATGCTGATGATCGCAGCGCGGTGAACACGATGCGGCAGGCGCATGAGATTTGCGATGCGCTGGGCTCGCCGAAGGCTGTCGGGATCGCGGTGGACGTGTATCACGTGTGGTGGGATCCCGAATTGAAGTCGCAGATCGATCTCGCCGGCCAAACCGGCCGCCTGCATGCCTTCCACATCTGCGACTGGAAAACGCCGACCACCGATCTCCTCAACGACCGCGGTCTCATGGGCGAAGGTTGCATCAACATTCGCGAAATCAGCGACTGGGTGGACGCCACCGGCTTCACCGGCCACCGGGAAGTGGAAATCTTCTCGAACAAATGGTGGAGCGAAGACCAACTGGTCTTCCTGGACAAGATTGGTGAGAGCTATGACGCGCTTTACCCGGATGACGCGGCGTCCAAATGACGAATGACGAACTTGAAACTTTAAACCTGAAACCTTGAACTGACTTTATGGAAACCAAACGCATCGGCATCATCATGAACGGCGTCACCGGACGCATGGGCACCAACCAGCACCTCATCCGTTCGATCAAAGCGATCCGCGATCAGGGCGGCCTCAAAGTCAGCGACGATCTGCGGCTGATGCCGGATCCCATTCTGACCGGGCGCAACTACGACAAGCTGAAGGCACTGGCCGAGCGCACCGGCGTGACACGCTTCACCACCGATGTGGATGCGGCGCTCGCAAACAAAGACGACACCATTTTCTTCGATGCCTCCGGCACACTGCAACGCGCCGGGTTTGTGGAGAAGGCGGTGCAGGCAGGGAAGGCGATCTATTGCGAGAAACCGACGGCAGTGGAAACGAGCGAGGCGCTGCGTCTCGCGAAGCTCTGCGAGGACGCGGGTGTGAAGAACGGTGTGGTGCAGGACAAGCTGTGGCTCTCGGGCATCCGCAAGTTCCGCACGCTGCGTGACCAGGGATACTTTGGCCGCATCCTCAGCGTGCGCGGCGAGTTCGGTTACTGGGTCTTCACGGGTGAGGATGGCGATCAGCCGGCGCAGCGTCCGTCGTGGAACTACCGCAAGGAGGACGGCGGCGGCATCATCGTCGATATGCTCTGCCACTGGCGCTACGTGATCGACAATCTTTTTGGCAAAGTGAAGGCCGTGAGCTGTCTCGGAGCTACGCATCTGCCGAAACGTCTCGATGAACGCGGCAAGGAGTATGCCTGCACGAGCGACGACGCCTGCTATGCCACCTTTGAGTGCGAAGGCGGTGTGATCTGCCAGTTCAACAGCTCCTGGACCGTGCGCGTGCGTCGTGACGACCTGCTGACCATGCAGGTCGATGGTACGCATGGCAGCGCCATCGTGGGCCTGCGCAAATGCTGGGTGCAAAGCATCGGCACCACGCCGCGGCCCATCTGGAATCCGGACATCGACCAGCCGATCGATTTCTTTGGCGGCTGGCAGGAGGTGCCGGACACGACCGCCTACGACAACGCCTTCAAGATTCAGTGGGAGGAGTTTCTCAAGCACGTCGTGCTCGACACACCGTTCCCGTGGACACTGCGTGAAGGTGCCAAAGGCGTGCAGCTTGCCGAACTCGGCCTGCAAAGCTGGGAACAGCGCAAGTGGCTGCCGGTGGGCGATCTCTGATTCGTTTCTGGGGGAATAGTGAGGAATGTGCTCGCTGCGGCGTTGCACAATTCACGCGCGTGGACGAGGGTGCTTTTTTATCGCATGCTGCGCACCGTAGGCCGTTACTCTTTATCCATCGCCCACGACCTGGGTGATTTCACCCTGTTCACGGGGCGGGCGTTTCGTTCCGCCGTGGGTTCCAGGCGGCTTGGAAAGCGGATTGTGCGTGCCGGGTTTGAGCAAGGAGTTCGCTGCCTGCCCGTGATTCTAATCGTGGGACTGTTCACCGGACTGGTGCTGGGGTTGCAGGGTTATTATGTGCTGAACAAGTTTGGTTCAGAAGCCCTGCTCGGAACACTGGTGTCGCTGAGTCTCGTGCGCGAAATGGGACCGGTGCTTGCCGCGCTCATGCTGGTGGGGCAGGCGGGCGCGGCGCTGGCCGCGGAGCTCGGCATCCAGCGCAATTCAGAGCAGATCGCGGCGCTGGACACGATGGGCGTGAGCAGCCACGCCTATCTGGTGGCGCCCCGGCTCATTGCGGCGCTTTTGGTTTATCCGATGCAGACCGCGTTGTTTGTCACCGTGGGGCTGTGGGGCGGCAGTCTTT
>DAORHS010000597.1:0-3590 GCA_035438165.1 Prosthecobacter sp. | reverse complement strand
CCGAAGTTGCTCATGCCGCCGCTGGGGCCTTTCTGGCCGCTTTGCATGACGACATAGCCCGGCAGGTCGGCATTCTCCGTGCCGAGACCGTAAAGCGTCCACGCGCCGAAGCTCGGTCGCCCGAAGATCTGCGAGCCGGTGCTCATCAGAATCTGCCCCGGCGCATGATTGAAGGCGTCCGTCTTCATCGAGCGCACAATCGTGAGATCGTCGGCGATCTTTGCCGTATGCGGCAGCAGTTCGCTCAATTCCGCGCCGCTTTGACCATGTCGCGCGAATTTGAACTTCGGTCCGAGCAGCTTGCTGTTCGGATTGATGAACGCCGCGCGATAACCTTCGAGCAAGTTCGGCGGCGGCAGCTTGCCGTCCCATTTCGAAAGCTCCGGTTTGTTGTCGAACAGCTCCAGATGACTCGGCGCACCGCCCATGAAGAGGTAGATCACGCGCTTCGCCTTCGCCGGATAGTGCGGCTTCTTGACCGCCAGCGGACTCACCGGCGCCGCAGCGGCGCTGCCGCGCATCAGATCCATCGCCGCGATGCTCGCCAGCCCCACGCCGCACTCTTTGAAAAACCAGCGACGGCTGCGATAGCGGGCGTATTCGACCTGAAGTTCTTGGCGGAGGTTCATCGTGTTAGTCTCGCATGAAAATCGTCCTCTGACGATGCCATCTATCCCCTGCGGCACGAGAACACATCAATGGCGGCGGCTTTGTCCATGCAGACGCATTGCGGTGAAGGATCAAACTGCTCCCCTTCGTTCCCAGCACGCCATGAAGCGTCTCAGCATCCTCATTTCAGCTTTCAGCTTTTATCTTTCAGCTTTGGCCGTGGAGCGGCCGAACATCCTCTGGCTCACCAGCGAGGACCACGGCCCGCACATGGGCTGCTACGGCGACACCTTTGCCGACACGCCGGTCGTCGATGCGCTCGCGGCGAAGGGCATGCTCTTCAAGCACTGCTGGTCAAACGCTCCCGTTTGCGCTGCCGCGCGCACGACGATCATCGCGGGCATGTATGGTCCCTCCACCGGTGGCGAGCACATGCGCAGCATGGTGACGATGCCGCAAGGCACGAAGATGTACCCGCAGTTCCTGCGCGAGGCCGGCTACTACTGCACGAACAACAGCAAGGAGGACTACAACCTCAAAAAGCCCGACGGCGTATGGGATCTATCGTCCGGCAATGCGCATTGGAAGAACCGCAAGGACGGCCAGCCCTTCTTCGCTATCTTCAACGAGACCTGCAGCCACGAAAGCCAGCTCCGCAAACGCCCGCATGTCGCGATTCATGACCCCGCCAAGGTCCGCGTGCCCGCCTACCATCCCGACACGCCGGAAGTGCGGCAGGATTGGGCGCAGTATTACGATCAAGTCACGCTGGCTGACGCTTCTGCCGGAAAACGCCTCAAGGAACTCGAAGAAGCCGGTCTCGCCGCCAACACCATCGTTTTCTACTACGCCGACCACGGCAGCGGCATGCCGCGCAACAAGCGCTGGCCTTGCAACTCCGGCCTCCAGGTGCCCATGGTCGTGTATTTCCCGCCGAACTGGAAACACCTCGCGCCCAAGGAATACGGCGCCGGTGTGAAGTCCGACCGCCTCGTGAGCTTCGTCGATCTCGCGCCCACGCTGCTCAGCATCATCGGCGTGCAGCCGCCGGAGTGGATGCAGGGCCATGCCTTCGCTGGAAAATTTCAAACCGAGCCGCAGCCCTTCATTTATGGCTTCCGCGGCCGCATGGATGAGCGCATCGACACCGTGCGCAGCGTGACCGACGGCCGCTTCGTCTATCTGCGCAATTACATGCCGCATCTCTCGCAGGCGCAACACGTCACTTATCAATTTGAAACGCCCACCACCCGAGTCTGGCGCAAAGCCTTCGATGAAGGCAAACTCACGCCCGAGCAATCCGTCTTCTGGAAGGAACCTAAGGCTGCTGAAGAACTCTACGATCTCCAAAGCGATCCCGACGAAGTCCACAACCTGGCCGCAGCACCCGAACACGCCGAAACGCTCACCAAAATGCGTGCCGCGCAGGAAAACCTCGCTCTTAAAATCCGTGACGTCGGCCTGCTGCCCGAAGGCGAAATGCATCAGCGATCCGAAGGCACCACGCCCTACGACATGGCGCATGATGACAGGCTGTATCCACTCGCCCGCATCTTGAAGGCCGCTGGCAACGCTTCGTCGATGAAATCGGACTCCATCGCTGATCTCAAAGCCGGTTTCGCCGATCAGGACAACGCCGTGCGCTACTGGTCCGCCATGGGCATCCTCATGCGTGGCAAGGCCGGAATCGAGGCGGCTCGCCAGGAATTGACGAAAGCCGCTCGCGATAGCTCCACGCACGTTCAAGTCGCCGCCAACTGGGCGCTCGCCAAATACGGCAACGATTATGACCGTTCCGCCGCTCTTCCCGCGCTCGCCAGACTCGCCAACTGGAGCCAGCACAACGTCTTTACCTCCATGAGCGCCCTCAACGCCATCGGCGATCTCGGCGACAAGGCCAAACCGGTTGCCGACCAGCTCAAAACACTTCCCGCCAAAGGTGAATCGCCCGATAGCCGCTTCTCCGGCTACATCGCTCGTCTCCTCGCCGATCTGAACGGCACCCCGCCTGCCGCCGAAGCACCCGCGAAGAAAAAGAAGAAGGCGAAGGAGTAGATCCAAGCCGCAGAGCGGCGGCCGTTTGGTAGCCCGGTCTTTCAAGGCCGGGAATGATGCCCTTCATGCTTCTCAATCACCAAGGCGGTGTCGCACAGCGACACCCGAACCCTCCGTCTGATTTCAAGTCTCCAATGAAGCTGCTTTCGCTCTCAAACAGCTACAGGATGGCGATCAGAAACGTGGAAAGAAGCGGGCGTGGTCTCGTTTCCATTCCGCACCTTGCTCTCTCATGACTCGCTTCTTTCTCCTTCCGCTATTCATCGCCGCCTTCGCTCACGCGGCGGATCGTCCGAATGCGATCCTCTTCATCGCCGATGACGTGAGCTGGAATGATCTTGGCTGCTACGGCAATGCGACGACGCGCACGCCGAACATTGACCGCCTCGCGGCAAACGGCCGCCGCTTTGATGAGGCGATTCTCGTGGCCAGCAGTTGCAGTCCCAGTCGCTCCAGCATCATCACGAGCCGTTACCCGCACAACAATGGCCGCGCGTCGGAACTGCATCAGCCCATCGCCGCGCATCTGCCGTGGTTCCCGCGTTTGCTGCGCGAGTCGGGTTACCACACCGCGCTCGTCGGCAAGCATCACATGACCTCTGACAAGCCTGCCGCAGGCGAAAAGCCGCAGCCGGAGCCGTTTGACCTCGTGGACAAAGGCGTCGGCCCGGGCAACAAGGGAGGGCACGCGACCTGGGTGAAGACCGTCGAGGAACGCCCCAAGGACAAGCCGTTCTTCTTCTGGTTTGCCGCCATGGATGCGCATCGTGCCTGGGACGGCGACAAGGACTGGAATGCCGAACTCTACGGCCCGAAACACGATCCCGCGAAGGTCATCGTGCCGCCGTATCTGAATGACGATGCCGCCACGCGCGACGATCTCGCCTCCTACTACAACGAAATCACGCGTTTCGACCACTTCATCG
>DAORHS010000596.1:0-3601 GCA_035438165.1 Prosthecobacter sp. | reverse complement strand
ATTTTTGCTCGGGCGTGCATGGGCCTAAACACATTCCGGTACCAATTTGTCGTACATCGCCCGCAAAGATCAGTCCATGATCACCCGCCACCGCATCGCCCCCAACTGCCCGGAATTCTCACGCCTCGTCTATGGCACCTGGCGCATCCTGGATGACGCCGACAAATCCAACTGCACGCCCCAGGCCCTTTTGAACCGCTTCAAGGCCTGCACGGACCTGGGCATCACCACATTGGACACGGCGGAGATCTACGGCGGTTATCACGTCGAGGAGGCCATCGGCGGCGCCCTGAAGCTGGATCCCGCCTTCCGCAGCCAGATCGAGATCGTCACCAAATGCGGCATTTACGTCCCCTGCGAGTTCCATCCGGAGCGCAAGGTGGCGCATTACAACGTCACCGCCGCCCGCATCATCAAGAGCACCGAGAAGTCCCTTCGTCTCATGGGCATCGATGAAATCGACCTGCTGCTCGTGCATCGTCCCGACTGGCTCACCAGCGCGGATGAAACCGCCGAGGGCCTGAACAAGCTGCTCAAGGACGGCAAAATCCGCAGCGCCGGCGTCTCGAACTACAACGTGCACCAGTTCGAGCTGCTGAACTCGCGCATGGACCAGCCGCTGGTGACGAATCAAATCGAGTTCAGCCTGCTGCACATGGACCCGATCTACGACGGCACGGCGGACCAATGCCAGCGCCACCGCATTCTGCCGATGGCGTGGTCACCGCTGGCCCAAGGTGCCCTGATGGAGCCGAAAGATCCCGCCGCCGTGCGCCTTCAGGCCAAGGGCGCCGAACTCTCCGCGAAATACGACGGAGCCACGCTCGACCAGCTCGCCTATGCCTGGATCATGGCTCACCCCTCCTGCCCGCTGCCGATCATCGGCACGAACAAGCTCGATCGCATCAAGGCCGTGGTAAAAGCCGCCGCCATCCAACTCGAGCGCGAAGACTGGTATGGATTATGGGAAGCCGCCCAAGGACACGGCGTACCTTAGGATGCCATGTTTCCCGCACTTCCATCCCGAGGTGTCGCCGCCATCGCAGCCGTGCTCATGTCCGGCTGCTGCGAAGCACAGACTCCGCCTAGAGCCGGTGACTTCCGTCCGCAACGCGAGCGGATGGTCCGCGAACAACTCATGAGAGCGGGACACAACATTCAAAACCAGCGCGTGCTCGAAGCCATGCGCAGCGTGCCGCGGCATGAATTCGTGCCCAAGGAGATGCGCGCCCAGGCCTATGCGGATGAACCGCTGCCCATCGGCCACGGGCAGACGATCTCACAGCCCTACATAGTGGCCTTTATGACAGAGGCGATCAATCCGCAGCCCGGCGAGCGCATTCTCGAAATCGGCACGGGCAGCGGCTACCAGGCCGCAGTGCTGGCGGCGATGGGAGCACAGGTGTTCTCTATCGAAATCGTGAAGCCTCTGGGAGAAAAGGCGGGAAAAGACCTGCGCCGTCTCGGCTATGACCAGGTGAAGGTGCGCATCGGCGACGGTTACGCCGGATGGCCGGAGGAGGCGCCGTTCGACGCCGTGATCGTCACCTGCGCGCCGGAAAACATCCCGCAACCGCTCATCGACCAGCTCAAAACCGGCGGGCGCATGATCATCCCGGTGGGCGAGGAAGGCGGGCGGCAGGAGCTTTATCTGCTGAAAAAGACGGCGGATGGCCTGCACAAAACTGCCGTGCTGCCGGTCCGTTTCGTGCCGATGACCGGCAAGGCACAGAAAGGCGGCGATTAACGCACCTGATCGTTGTGGATCATGTTCACCTGCCAGTCCCAGGGCCAGCGGCCGGGATTGCTCCAGTGGAAGATCCACGGTTCGGTGAGCTGATTGACGTGGCCCAGGACCATCTGGCTGTAGCCCACGCCATTGCCCTCAAGGCGGATCATCGTGGTCACCATGCCCTGCCCTTTCGCAGCACGGATCATGGTTTGATCTGTCTTCAGGGTCAGCGTGAAAAAGCCGCTGAGATACTTGCGCCCGTCCTTCAAGGCCGATTCACGGTTATGACCGTAGGCGTCGGTGTAGTTCGGGGCGATCAGCTTCTCCAGCGCATCCCAGTCCCGTTCTTCGACCGCCTCGATCAGACCTGCCTGGGCCGCACGCACTTGCGCCTCCGGAGAACGCCCGAACACCCACCATGCCAGCCACAGGAGCACGACGAGAAGCAAGGCCAGCAGGCTGCGAACGATGAGGCGTGTGTTCATGTTATAACAGGGCCATCTGCCCGGCGGAATCCGACGACGCCACGCAGAAGCTCACCCCGGAGCCACGGCGGCGGACGACTTCAATGGTCGGCGTCGGCTTGTGGCGTTCAGCGCAGACGACACGGGCCTCGGGGGCGCCGGCCGCATCCAGCGCCTGCCGAATGTGGCGGGAGGCGACCGCAGGGTCGTTGCAGTCGTCGCTCAGGTGGCCGAGAACGACGTGACTGAGGCCGGGGTGCGCGATTTCGCGGACGAGTTCGGCGGCCTGCTCGTTGGAAAGATGACCGTGGCGCGAACTGATGCGCTGTTTGGTGGCCCACGGGCGCTTCGTGTCGTTTTCGAGCAGTTGCGTGTCGTAATTGGCCTCAATGAACAGACTGTCGGAGTTTTTGAGGCGGTCCTTGATGAGATTCGTCACGAATCCCACGTCACTGAGCACGCCGAGACGGGATTCCTCATCGGCAATCACAAATCCGACGGGATCGACCGCATCGTGCGGAACAGGGAAGGACTCGATGCGCAAATCCTGGAACTCAAAGGCCGAGCCGGTGGTCATGAGCCGCCAGGAGGGCGGTTTGCGAAAACCGAGGCTGCCGGCGAGTGTCTCCTGGGTCAAAGCGGTGCAGAACAGCGGCACGGAACGCTTCCGACTCAAGACCTCGATGCCGCCGGTGTGGTCCTGATGCTCATGGGTCAGCAGGATGCCGTCCAGCATGTCGAGCGAGAAGCCGCAGGCGTCCAGACGGAGGCAGATCTGCTTGGCGCTCAGGCCGGCGTCGAGCAGCAGGGTGGTGCGTTCCGTCGAGACGACGGCGCAGTTCCCCGAACTGCCGCTGCCGAGAATTGTGAGACGCACCATGCGCCTGTTTTAGCGGCGGGCCCGGAGAGATGCAAGGCGGATGAGAACGGCCGGCTGGCGAGGTCGAAACCAAGTTTTCACCAACCCAAAATAAGCGACGGCTTGGCAGGTAGAATGCTGGTTGATTTACTCCCCTGCATGGCCTAAATGCCGCCCCCCTTTTGACGCAAAAATGAGAAATCACGGACTCCCCCCGAAACAAGGCCTCTATGATCCACAATTCGAACACGATGCCTGTGGCGTCGGGTTCATTTGTCAGATGAAGGGCAAACGTTCTCACGACATCGTGCAGCAGGGTTTGACGATCCTGATCAACCTCGACCATCGCGGCGCGGTGGGCAGTGAGAAGAACACGGGAGACGGAGCCGGCATCCTGATGCAGGTGCCGGACAAGTTCCTGCGCAAGGTGGCCGCCAAAGAAGGCTTTACCCTGCCCAAGGAAGGCCACTACGGCGTGGCGATGGCCTACTGCTCCCCGGATGCGGCCAAGCGTGCCGCCGGAGCAAAGGCGTTCGAAAAGACCGC
>DAORHS010000595.1:0-3603 GCA_035438165.1 Prosthecobacter sp. | reverse complement strand
CCAATACCTTGCCGCTGGCATCCTTGACGGTGATGGCGAGCGGGTGATCGCCGACATCGGCGTCCGTGGGTTTCACGGTCCAGCGCCGGGCTTCGTTCTTGCCGAGTTTGCACTCGAACTCGAAGCGATAGTCCTGCGGCTTCTCGGTGAGCACGATGTTGTCGTGGTAGAGGCTCATCTGCACGTCCGGCGTGGCGTAAACAACGGGCGGGAGGGTGAGCTGGAGATCGCCTGCCTCCTTCGCCAAGGCTACGGAGCCCAGAGCCGCGTATGCGAGTGATGCTGCGAGGCAGAAAAGAAGGCCGTATGATTTCATGGAGCGCTGGGTGTGGCGGAGTGCTGCGGACTCGGAGGTCCGCGCTCCACTACGAGCCACCATGAACAAATCGTTCCATGAAACGGACAATGGCCGTCATGGAAAGCTGGCCGCCGGGCGTGGAGGGGAAGTAATCCGTGCCGTGCGTGCCCCAGGGTAGTTCGAGGAAGTGATGATCATCGCGATCTGCGCGCAGTTGGGTGAAGCGACGGCTGTGGCCGATGCCCACGAGGGAATCGAGCGTGCCGTGGATGAGCAGCGTGGGGAGGCTGTGCAGGTCGAGAAACTCGGTGGCGGAAGCGGTGCGGTAGGCGTCGGGGACTTCGTGCGGATCACCGCCCATGTATTGGCGGACCAGCGTGAGTGATTTGAGCAGATCGTCCGGCACGGACCATTCACGCGCGAGATGCATGTTCGGCGTGCCATAGACCGAGATGCAGGCACGAGCGCCGAGTTCTGGCATGCCGTAGGCGCAAGCAGCGGCGATCTGAGCACCGGCGGAGCGGCCCATGAGGACGATGCGGTTCGTGTCGATGCCGAATTCGGCGGCGTGATCGCGAACCCAGGCGAAAGCACGTCGCGTATCGTCGGCTTGGGCGGGCCACTTGTGTTTCGGAGCCAAACGATAACCGAAAGAGCACACCACATAGCCGTGCGAGGCGAGTTCGGTGTTTGCGCCGATGAATTCGCCGGGATCGCCGCTGTCCCAACCGCCGGTGTGGGCGATGAGCAGGCAAGGCAGCGGCTTGTCCGCTCCGACAGGACGATAGATCACGATGTCGAGCCATTCATCGCCCTGCTGCCAGTAGGTGCGGCGTTCGTGATGGACTTCAAACTTGGTTTGATGAAGCGGCAGCCACAAGCGCAGCCAGGAGAAGGACAATCCTTGCGCCTTGGCGATGAGGGATGCCTGGAAGGCCGGAATGAGGAGGACGCAGGCGAGCAGCAGGAATGGCCACGCGAACCAACGTGAGGTCTGCGCCGCCGGATAAAGCAAAACGAGTGACAGCAGTGCCAGCCAGTGACCGAACTCCGTCGTGACAAGCTGCAACTGCCATTGCAGCTTCGTGGGCGACATCATCCAGGCGTTGAGCGCCAGCAGCGAGAGGATGATTAGCGCCAGAATGAGAGCCACGAGTTTCACGGAACGGGTGTTATCCGTCTCATCTGTGGTTCTGGATTCATCGAATCCCCACCGTTTAGGCAAACATGAGGCGGCCTTTCGGCTCCGGCACCTCGCGACCGATGGCTTTGGCGGTCTCCACCCATTCGTCGATTACGATACGGGCATTTGTCAGCGCCTCCTCGTAAGTGCTGCCATCAGCCATGCAGCCGGGCAGTTCGGGCACCTCGGCCACGAACGCCTCGTCGGCTTCGCTCCAGTAGAGAATGATTTCGTATTTACTCTTCATCTTCGGGGACCAGGTGATGGCGGGTGAGGATGTCGCGAACTTGCTTCACCTGATACGGTTTGGCAAGGCTGCCGCGTGGTTGAAGATTGATGATCTCCGGGATGCCGTCGCGGTGAAAGATGTGATGCTGCCTTTGATGCGCGATGCAAAGCCCAGGTGAGTGAGCACCCGGCAAAGGTCGCCAAAATCAATATTGGCATCCGCTGAGCCGGACAATAGACGCCGCAGAGCTTTGCCAAAGGCAGACATGGGCTTTCGTTACCCCGCGATCGTGAACACCTCGCGGGCGTCGGCGATGCTGCCGGTGAGGGCGGCGGCGGCGACCATGATGGGACTCATGAGGACGGTGCGGCCCGTGGGGCTGCCCTGACGGCCTTTGAAGTTGCGGTTCGAGGACGAAGCGCAGAGCTGGTCGCCGATGAGCTTGTCGGGATTCATCGCGAGGCACATGGAGCAGCCTGCGGCGCGCCATTCGAAACCGGCTTCGCTGAAGACTTTGTCGAGACCTTCCTGCTTGGCCAGCACATCGACGATCTGCGAACCTGGAACGGCGATGGCTTTGACACCAGCGGCGACTTTGCGGCCCTTGATGTACTTCGCCACTTCGCGGAAGTCGCTGAGGCGGCCGTTGGTGCAGGAGCCGATGAAAGCCACGTCGATCTTGGTGCCCTTGATCGGCTGACCGGCAGGCAGCTTCATGTAGTCGAGCGCGTCCTGGATGGAGATGCGTCCGGGCTCGGTGGTGGCGCTTTCGGCAGTCGGCACGTTTTCGGTGACGGCGATAGCCTGGTCCGGGCTGGTGCCCCAGGTGACGGTCGGCGGCACGTCTTCGGCCTTGATGTTCACGACATCGTCATAAACGGAATCGGCGTCGGAGGCGACGGCGCGCCATTTTTCGACGGTGTCGAGCCATTGATCGCCCTGCGGCGAATACGGACGGCCTTTGAGATACTCGAAGGTCTTTTCGTCGGGATTGACGTAGCCGCAGCGGGCGCCGCCTTCGATGGACATGTTGCAGACGGTCATGCGCTCTTCCATCGACATGGCGTCGAAAAGGCTGCCGCCGTATTCGTAGGCGTAGCCGATGCCGCCGTTCGCGCCGAGCAGGCGGATGATGTGGAGGATGACGTCCTTGGCATAAACGCCGGGGCGAAGCTGGCCGTCCACGTTGATGCGGCGCACCTTCATCTTGCCGAGGGCCATGGTCTGCGTGGCAAGGATGTCGCGCACCTGCGTGGTGCCGATGCCGAGGGCAATGGCACCGAAAGCACCGTGCGTTGCGGTGTGGCTGTCGCCGCAGGCGATGGTGGTTCCGGGCTGGGTGATGCCCTGCTCAGGGCCGACGACGTGAACGATGCCCTGCTTGCCACTGGCGAGGCTGAAATAGGTGATGCCGAACTCCTTGGCGTTCTTGTTGAGCTCCTGGATCATCGCCTCGGCGAGCGGATCGGAAAATGGCGAGACCTGGCTGTCGGTGGGGACGATGTGATCGACCGTGGCGAAGGTGCGGTGCGGGTAGGCGACTTTCAGATTCAAATCGCGCAGCATGCCGAAGGCCTGCGGGCTGGTGACCTCATGGACGAGATGCGTGTCGATGAGGAGCTGCGTCTGGCCATTGGCAAGAGTGCCGACGACGTGCGAGTCCCAGACTTTTTCGAAGAGAGTTTTGCCCATGATGCGTGCGAATTGGTGGTTTGGAGGGCCGCGAGCCTAGCACTCCCGGCGGAGGGTGCAAGAAAGCCTCTTGGCTTTTGCCGCGAACCTGCCAGCATCGGCGGCCATGAAGTGGCTGAAAATTCTCTATGTGCAGGTGCTGATCGGGATCGTTCTGGGTGTCCTGCTGGGGCTGTTTTACCCGGAAACGGGCACGACGCT
>DAORHS010000594.1:0-3603 GCA_035438165.1 Prosthecobacter sp. | reverse complement strand
TTGAGACCGTGGAACTGCGCGCGCATCGGCGCGGACTCGATCAGGGCGTTCGTTGGCGGGTAGGCGGGGTCGAACATGAGAGGGAAAAAAGCTGAAAGCTGAAATGAGAAAGCTGAAATGAGGAAGCAGAAAGCAGAGAGAAGAAATGGGGACTCTGAACTCAGGATTTCAGCTTTCCGCTTTCCTATTTGGCTTGGAGCCTCCGACGCTCAAGGCGCTCTCTCCGTTGCCTCGTCGCTCCAGGTGCCGGGGCCGGCGCTGCCGATGGCGCGCACGCGGAAGGCATAGACCACGCCGGGCGTGAGGCTGGGGACGAGGAGTTTCGTTGTCGTGCCGGTCTTGAACGTCTCCCAGGGCGGATTGCCGTCGTGCAGGCGCATCTGCCACTCGTAAGTGCTGGCGCCGGCCACCGTCTTGCAGCGCAGCTCGATCTCGCCCTCGTTGTCCGTCGCCTTGGCGCGGAGATCCGTCGGGGCGGGCAGGGGGCCCATGGGCGTGCTCGCACTGCGCAGCGGGAAGCCCGTGCTTTGCAGGGCGGCCAGGTCGTTCGGCGTCACCGCCTCGCAGTTGTTCGCCCGGGCGGTGATCACCGTGTCCCACTCGGCCTCCTTCTGGTCGCGGAGCTGGATCTTCTCCTTCCAGGCGATCTCGGCGGCCGCCACGGCGGCATTCGCCGCCACCAGGTCATCCTGCGCGGTCTGCACCTGCGCATCCGTCGGCACGCGGGTCGCGGCGGGGTAGGCGGCATTGCCGGTCATGGCGGCGATGTGGGCGGCGCCCAGGGTCGCTTTGTCTTCCGGTGTCTTCCTTTTGAGTTCGAGTTTGAATTTGGTCATGGTTCGGTTCCTTGGTTTGGGTTGATAGGGCGACGGTGCCGGAGCCGGCCCGGAGTCAAATCTCAGCCCCTGGTCCATCAGGAGGGCGGGAGTGGAGTCGAATCTCAAGGGCATGGCGCTGGCGTCGTTTCGCCAGGCATCACACCACATCGCGCCGCAAACATCACCGCCAGTCAATTAGGCCTCGGGGCACTCCGGCGGGCGGCCGTATTTGCGCCATTCCTCCTTCACGCGGCAGACCTCCGCCTCCAGCTCCACGGTGGAGATGCCCAGTGCGTGGCAGATCCGCAGTTTCGTGCCCGGGCGCATGCCGTGCCGCGCATGCTCCACGTGCTGCACCTGCGCTCGGGAGACGAAGGCCAGCTCCGCCAGCTGCTCCTGGCTGAGATGCTTTCCCAGCCGCCGTTGCTTGAGGCACCAGCCCATCACCTCCAGGTGCAGCTTCTCTTCATCATCCATTTCGTCACGGGACAGGTGCATCGTCAGGCAGGTGGGTTGCGTTGAATGCCTAGAAAACTAGGCAGACCACCGGGAGGTGTCCAAAGGAAATCCACACAAGGGGCTGAATTAAAGGAAAATCTAAGGCAGGAGAACCGACGATCCTTATCGGCCTTCCCCCTCATTCGCCGGAAGTGCGCATAGTCCGGGGTGGGAGTGCGGTCGCTCCGGGGTGGGAGTGCGGTCGCTCCGGGGTGGGAGTGCGGTCACTCCAGGGTGGGAGTGCGGTCACTCCGGGGTGGGAGTGCGGTCACTCCGGGGTGGGAGTGCGGTCACTCCGAGGTGGGAGGACGCGTTGTTCTTGCCACAACCAGCCACATTCCCTCCCATTTCGCCCTCGGAGCAGGGTTGAAGTGCCCGAAAACCTGTTTCAATGAACAGTTCATGCACGCCCGTTTTGCCGGAGGCGTTTCTCCACAGCACCGACTACTTCAGCTCCCGCGACCACGACGAAGGCCGCGCCTCGCTCGTCGTCCATGCCTGCGACTGGCATGTGCTCCTCCCCCGCCTGCCTGCCGCCCATCTCCCCGTCCCCTCTTCTCCCAGTCTCCCAGTCTCCCAGTCTCCCAGTCTCCAAGTCTCCAAGTCTCCAAGTCTCCAAGTCTCCAAGTCTCCAAGTCTCCAAGTCTTCTTCAAACCCTGGCCCGGCCTGCCAATCCACCGCACCTGCCCGCATGGCTACGCCAAGCGTCCAGCCCGTATCGCTACGCGACGCGTTGCTGGCGGGTGCTGGCGGGCCTGCCGCCTCTGGCTCGTGCGCGACACGCGCCACGGCGAGAAACCGAAGGCTCTCCAGCGCCGCCTCAAACGCTTCCGCAATCGCACGCCGTGAAGATAATATGAGACACAGGTACAGCTTGAGACAGAGAATGGAATGCAGTTAGGATGCGCTGGTACGACATCAAAGAAGCATGAAGGCCGCGGGCACAATGGATTCACACAAGCGACAGGAGGAACTCGGACAGTTCCTCACCGGTGCTCCTGTGGCTGAATTCATGGCTTCGATGTTTGGCAAGTTGCCCCGCGTTGTGCGCCTGCTTGACGCGGGAGCCGGTGCGGGTGCGCTCACGACTGCTTTCGTAGCTCGTGTCTGCGCCGGAAAGGATAAAGTGCGCGAGATCAATGCGACGCTTTACGAAGTTGATCCCCTCATTGTGGATGCGCTCACGTGCGCCATGAGAGACTGCGAAAGTCGCTGTGCCGCCAAGGGAATTCGATTCACGTTCACCATCCATACCACCGACTTCATCCAGGAGATGTCGGCCTGCCTTTCCGGTGATTTGTTTGGCAAGGCTCCGCCTGCCTTCGATGCAGCTATTGCGAATCCGCCGTATCGCAAGATCACCACCGATTCAGCCGAGAGACGCGCTCTCCGTTCCGTCGGCGTCGAAACCAGCAATCTCTACACGGGTTTCATTGCGCTCATCCAGCGTTTGCTGGCTCCTGGTGGGCAGCTCGTCGGCATTACGCCACGCAGCTTCTGCAACGGGCCTTACTTCCGACCGTTCCGCGAAGACTTTCTGAATCACTTGGAGTTGAGCCGCATCCATGTGTTTGAATCCCGCGAAGCTGCCTTCCGCTCCGACAGTGTGTTGCAAGAAAACATCATCTTCCATGCGGTGAAAGGCCGGAACCAGCCGTGCGAGATGATTATCTCCAGCAGCAGCGGAGAACATGGTGACAAGATTGCGCAGACGGTCTTTCCATTCACCGAGATCGTGCATCCGCATGACCCCGAAAAGTTCATCCACATCCCTTCCTCGGCCAGCCATGCAATGGCCAAGGAAACCATGGATGGCCTCAGTTCGAGTCTTGCCTCATTAGGTGTGACCGTCTCGACCGGGCGGGTCGTTGACTTCCGGCTTAAGGACGCTCTTCGCAAGGAACCCGAACGCGGCGCGGTGCCTCTGCTTTATCCGTGCCATTTCAATGGCGGCACTGTTCACTGGCCGAAGCTCGAAGCTCGTAAGCCGAACGCCATTCTCGACAATGCCGAGACGCATCCATGGCTTGTGCCATCAGGTGTGTATCTGCTCACGAAACGCTTCACTTCCAAAGAGGAACGTCGCCGGCTCGTTGCCTGACGGTCCGCATTTCATGGCTAAAATGAAATGCTCCACGTTGGATAGATACCGCGAGCTTTGGCGAAAACCTCGCTCAGCTTCAGTTCGAGAAAGCTCCCAGTAACGGTGTTCACAAAGATAAATCGAAACTCACAGACATCCCATAGGCAGTGCCAAATGAGAGGCAAGCCTTGAGGTTACGAGGG
>DAORHS010000593.1:0-3617 GCA_035438165.1 Prosthecobacter sp. | reverse complement strand
TGTAGATGTTGCCGGGGCGGGCGTTGCCACGCAGCCAGCCATCGGGTGCTCCAGGGGCGCGGGTGGTGAAAGGTTTGCCTGCGGCCTTCGCTTCATCGGCCTGTTTCTTCCAGTTGGCGAGATTGGTCTCGTACTGCTTCTTGGCGGCGTCGGAGGTGAGGAAAGCCTCGTTCTTCTTCGTGTTGGCCATGAGCAGCTTGAAGCGCGGGTCTTTTTCCAGTTCGCCGCGATTCACCCACGCTTCGGCAGCACTGCCACCCCAGGCGTTGTTGATGAGACCGACGGGCACGTCGAGCGTCTTGTGCAGCACGCGTCCGTAGAAAAAGCCGACGGCACTGAAACCGCCGACCGTCTGCGGCGAGCATTCTTTCCACTCGCCTTTGAAATCCTTCTGCGGCTCCTGCGTGCCGACCTGTGGCACGGAGATGAGGCGGATGTTGGGATACTTGGCCGTGGCGATTTCCAAATCGGCGTCCCAACTGCTGTTCACGGACATCTGCATGTTCGACTGGCCGGAGCAGATCCACACCTCGCCGACGAGCACGTTTTGGAGTTCCTTCGCGCTGCTGCCCTTGATCGAGATCGTCGCAGGCTTCGCATTCGCGGGCACGGGATCGAGTTTCACCGTCCATTTGCCGTCCGCACCGGCCTTCGCGGTCTTGGTTTGACCGGCGAATTTCACCGTGACCTCCGTGCCGGGCGTGTCCCAGCCCCAGAGCGGGTTGGTCTGCTTCTGCTGCAGCACCATGTTGTCGCCGATGATGGCGGGGAGTTTCAATTCAGCGCGGGCGGTGAACGCCAGCGCGGCGAGAAGGATGGTCAGGGTCGTGAGTTTCATGGTCGGAAGACAGAGCGTGAACAAACGCAGGCCGGAAGAGATTTTCCATCAAACTTTCGCGTTCGTGAGGCGCGCGTGGTGAAGCCCTGTTTGCCACAGAGGGGCAAAGAGGCAGAGGACGCAGAGGTTTTGATCAGAATGAATCTCTGCAACCTCTGCTCCTCTGCCTCTCTGCGGTGAAATCGAGTGGGAGAAATGCGCTCGAATGGGCGACGACACGTTCCTTGCCAGCGCCGGGAAATGATGATCTCTGATTCGTCCTTCCGTTCCTGATGCCTGAAACCCCGCCCACCGAGCCCGACACCTTCATCCCAAAGATCGTCAGCAAGCCGCTTCGATCCGGCCACGGCATCAAGATCGGCATCTTCGCCGGCATTCATGGCGATGAGGAGGCTGGCACGCTGGCCGCGCAGGAGCTGATCCTCTGGGCGGCGGAGCAGCCGGAGGCGCGGCACGACTACGAGCTGCATTTCTACCCGGTCTGCAATCCCACCGGCCTCGCGCTCGGCACGCGGCACAGCCACAGCGGCCTTGATTTGAACCGCGAGTTCTGGCGCGGCTCCACCGAGCCCGAAGTGGTCTATCTCGAAAGCGAACTGCGCCGCGAGCACTACGACGGCATCGTCTCCCTGCACTCCGACGACACCTCCGCCGGCTGCTACGGCTTTGTCAGCGGGGCGCTGCTCAGCGAGCACCTGCTGGAGCCTGCGTTGCAAGCCTCAAGCGAATTCCTGCCGCGCAACGAAGGGCCGGTCATCGACGGCTTCCCCGCCTCACGCGGCATCATCAAGGAAGGCTACCTCGGCATTCTCAGCGCTCCGCCGGAGCAGCGACCGCACGCGCTGGAGATCGTCTTCGAAACACCCGCGCTCGCGCCGATGGACGCGCAGGTCAAAGCGACCGTCGCTGCGGTGAAACGCATCCTCGTCGAATACCGCGAGCTGCAGGCGTATGCGGCGAACTTGTAGCTTTCAAAGTCCGACCAGTGACGTCAAAAATGTCCATTGGTATTCAACAAAACAGTCGTTTATAGCGCTACGCACCATCTCAACGTTTTTGTTTCTTATGAACAAGCTAGGCGAAAGCATGGCCATGCCACAGTTCAAGTACCATCCAGACCCGATTGCCACGGGAAGTATCGTCCCGAGCGATTTGTATTGCCGCTGTTGCGACCAGCCTCGCGGCTACCTTTATGCGCATTCCGTATGGGCCGAACATATCATCAGCGAGTTTTGTCCTTGGTGTATTGCTGATGGATCCGCGGCAGAGCGCTTCGATCTTGCCTTCAACAGCTTTTGGCTTGCGGAGGGTATCAGCGATGAGATTTACGATGAAATTGCTCATCGAACTCCCGGCATCGTCTCGTGGGACGACGAAGAATGGCTTTCGTGTTGTTCGGACGCCTGCGAGTTTCGCGGCCTGGCAAGCCACTCACTGCTCACAGGTCTAGCGGAACCCCCAAGTGAGGTTCTGACCGTTTTCAAATGGACTACAGATGATTGGGCCGACTTTCTTCGGCTTTACGCGCTCGGCAGAGGTTCTCCAGTTCATCATTTCACATGTCGCCATTGTCGGCGTTCACGATTTGATGTTTGTCCTGATTTCTGAGTGAGCGCAGCGGAGTGACCCCGGTTCACCTTCCCCGCTTTAACCCCTCCAACTTCTCCCCCGCCGCGTTCAGCGTCTCCACCTGCTTTGCGAAGTGAAAGCGGATGAAGCGGTGTTCGGGTTCTCGGAAGAAGCTGGAGCCGGGTACGCCGGCGACGCCGATCTCACGCACGAACCATTCGGCGGCTTCTGTGTCGGTTTGGAAGCCGAGCGATGAAATGTCCATCAGGACGTAATACGCGCCGTGCGGTTCGGTGAAGGGCAGGCCGGTGGCGCGGAGATGGTTCAAGAAGACATCGCGCTTCGCGGTGTAAAGGTCGCGCAGGCCGTGGTAGTAGCTGTCCAGCAGCTCCAAGCCGGCCACAGCGGCCTCTTGCAAGGGCGCGGCGGCGCCGACGGTGAGGAAGTCATGCACCTTGCGCGCCTGGGCGATGATGTGTGGCGCGGCCTGCACGTAACCGAGCCGCCAGCCGGTGATGGAGTAGGTCTTGGAGAGCGAATTGCACACGATCACGCGTTCTGCGGCTCCGGGCAGCGAGTGCATATAGACATGCTCATGCGGCGCATAGACGATGTGCTCGTAAGGTTCGTCGGTGATGACGAACGCATCGTGTTTTTCGGCCAGGTCGAGGATCAACTGCAACTCGGCGCGCGTGAAGACCTTGCCGGTCGGGTTCGACGGATTGCAGACGATGATGGCCTTCGCTCCTTGGGCGAAAGCGCGGGCGAGTTCGTCGGGATCGAAGCCGAACTGCGGCGGACGCAGCGGGACGTAGATCGGTTCCGCGCCGGAGAGGATGGCATCGGCGGCGTAGTTCTCGTAGAAGGGCGAGAAGACGATCACTTTGTCCCCCGGTTCGCAGCAGGTCATCATGGCGCACATCATCGCCTCCGTGCTGCCACAGGTGACGACGAGGTTTTGGTCCGGATCGATCGCAGTGCCGGAGAAGTGCGTGATCTTCCGCGCCAACGCCTGCCGGAAACGCGGCGCGCCCCAGGTCACGGCGTATTGATGAAACGGGCCGCGCGTGGCGCGTTCGAGCGCGGCGAGCAGTTCCTCCGGCGGATTGAAGTCGGGGAAGCCCTGGGAAAGATTGATCGCGCCATGCTGGTTCGAGAGCCGCGTCATCGCGCGGATCAAGGAGTTCATGTCCGACACCTCGAACCGGGG
>DAORHS010000592.1:0-3622 GCA_035438165.1 Prosthecobacter sp. | reverse complement strand
ATTGCCTGGCGGATGTGATGCGAGAGGTGAAGAGCGAGTCGTCACGCTGGATTCACGAGGAGCTGCGGCTGGCGGGCTTTGCGTTTTGCAGCTCGGAATTTGCTTCGCGCCTTCGTGCCGATTCCGAGTCGGCACCATCGCGGAATCGGAATTCCGCGCTACTTCCATTGGCAGAACGGCTACGGCGCTTTTTCCGTAAGCCAGTCCAACGTGGACGAGGTGCGTGAATACATCCGCACACAGCAGGAGCATCATCGCGTGGTGACGTCTCAAGAGGAGTTTCGACGGTTCCTGAAGCGCTACGAGGTCGAGTATGACGAGAGGTATGTCTGGGATTGAAGAACTGTCTCCCGCGCTCCTTCAGAGCGCGACCTCGGGGGAAAGACATCACATGGAGGTCACCCAGGGCTTGCTGCGCTGCGCCCTGGGCTGATTCCAGCGGCCCTTCAGGCCGCGATCACTCCGCCTGCTGCTTCGGCAGCATTTTCGACACGATCCACAGCAGTGCTCCGACGACCAGCGCCAGCGCGGCCCAGAGCCAAGGCGAGCCTTTACCGCTAGTGAGGGGATCGGCTTCGTAGCCGGGGAGTTTTTCTTCCTCACCGAGCGTGGCGGCTACCTTGGTGGCGGTTTCAAATTCGCGGCGCACGAGCTGGAGGTCGTAGTGTGTGCGGGCGGCGCGGCGGTTGCCGTAGCAGAGGTGCAGCGGCTTCGTGTCGGGGACGCGGAACAGGAGGCGCACGATGGGATAGACGACGCGCACGCTGGTGATTTGCAGCGGTGCGTTGTCGCCGTTGTCGGTGGTGAGGCGAATCGTTTCGGCCCGTGGGGCGGTGTAGAGGGGTAAATGAAACGTGTTGGGCGTCTGTCCCGGCGTGCGCTGCCAGTTGGTGGTGCCGAGAATGCGCTCGAAGCGGCCCTGCTCATTGTGAATCTGTTCGGTGACGCTGAGGGTGCGCCTGAACAAGGGCGTGGGCGAGTCGAGCAGCAGGGTGCTGCCTGGAAAATTGGGAAAGGGCATCGTGATGTCCCACTTGGACCACGAGGGATTCTTCGGGTCGGCGACTTCGACAAAGGGCACGACGCGTTCGCGTTCCAGGCCCGGTTTGATGGCGAGGAAGGGAACCTGATGCCCATCGCGAACGATGCGTACGTCGTTGAGATCATTCTCGCAGCGTGCGAGCACGGCGGGATCGAGTTCGAGCTCGATGACACCGGCTTCGCTGAACTGAATCGCCCGTTGAAACGACCACGCGGAGACATCGATGGCCGCGCCGGTCTCGCCGACTTCGGGCGCGGTGGCGGTCTTGCGGAATGCGGCGTTTGCCTCGACGATGCTGGCCGTGGCGGAGTTGGCGTTGGCATCGCGCAGCTTGTCACTGAGCGCAGCGATGTCGTAGCGTGGTTCGGAGGCCTGCGCATTGCCGATGTAGAGCTGCCACTCGCCTGGGGCGTCGGCTTGAAACACGAGGGGCACCATGTGGCGCGTGACTTCGACGCGGTCGAGGCGCAGCGGCGGGCTGTCGCCGTTGTGAATGACGAGTTCGACTTCGCGTTTAGCGGCGAGTTGGTGCGCGGGGATTTTGAGATCTTCGGCGGTGAATCCTTCATGCTGGATGCGGAACAGCGTGTGGGTGGTGTTCAACAGCGTGGACACGCGCTGGAACACCAGTTCGGGCGTGTGAATGCGCACGGTCCCGAGCATCACATTGGCCGTGCCGAGATCGAGCGTGAGACGCGTGGCGCCCTTTTCTTCGGTGCGGGATCGAATCGTCGCCGAATGCGGCACGGTGCGCAGCTCCGGCAGTTCGCGCACGATCTGTGCACCGGTGAAGGCGATGGGCCGGTTGCGGGAATCGTCGATGGTGATGCGGAAGTGCGCCCATGCGGCCGACGCGATGGGCAGGCGCAGGCGCTCGGTGCCGTTCTGGCGGCAGAGCACTTCGCCGCTGCTGAGTGTCTGCCACGTGGTGCCGTCGTTGCTGGCTTCGAGCGTGGCGGCCTTGATGAAGTTTTCACCGTTGGTCTTCAGCACCAATTCCTGGACCGTGAAGGCGTCGGGCGGCTGAAATTCGAGCACGGTGCTGGTGGGATTCAGCGTGGTCTTGAAGCCTTCGGCATTGACGCTCGTCGGACGCATGGTGCGCGGCAAAGCGATGATGTAGGGCGTTTCGACTCCGGTCGGACTGATGACGCGCAGATCATGAAACGGCGCACCGCCCGTCGTGCGCGAGGCATCGAGCAGCGTGGATTCGAGTTCGAAGCGCGTGAGACCGGGCTGCGTGATGCGCACGGTTTGGCGGTGCGTCCACGCGGCGAAATCGGCGGCGCTGGCGACTGTGGAGATGCACAATGCGATGAGCAGGGGATGCGGGTTCATGATTGGAAAGTAGTAATGAGCTTCAGCTCGTTCTGGGGGGCGGGAAAGGCGAGCTAAAGCTCTGAAGTACTTTTGTCGTCAGTAAGGAAACGCTGATAAAGGAACGAGGCGACGAGAGCGATGATGGCAACAGCGATCAAGGCACCGATACGGTAGCCGCTGTCGATGTTCGCGAGATCGTGCAGGAAGAGTTTTAGCAACGTGAGAGCGAGCAGGCCGATGCCGGCGTAGCGTGTCGGCGGATTGCGCTTCCAGATGCCGAGGACGAGCAGCGTGAGCGCAAACAAGGCCCACGAGATCGTGTAGGTCATGTCGCGGGCGAGATTGCCGCTGAAGTCGAAAGTGATCGAGCGCTCGCCCGCCGGAGTGAACGCGTCGGCGATTTCGATGTTGAGCAGCAGGAAGAGCAGGATGCCGCCGAGCGAGCCGAACAGGCCGCGCAGGTTGATTTTGCCCCAAAGATGCGTCGGCGGCGTGAGCCAGAAGGCGGCGAAGAATATCGCCATTGCGGACAGGCTGTAAGCGTAGAGCTGCCAGTTGAGGATCGGCGTCTCGCCACGGATTTGATACTCCAGCACGGCGGGATTCACGGCAAGACGGATGAAGGAGGCGACAAGCAGCGCCGTGCCGGTGCCACGCAGGCCGGGATGTGGCACGCGGCGGAAGAGCCAGCACAACGCGGCGCCTTCCAGCGCCCAGCCAATCGTGATCCACTGCTTCTCGAACTGGATCGGGAAGATGAGCGTGATGAAAAACAGCGCCACGCCGCCGAACCACGCGAGCTGCGTGAGACGTGCGGGATTGTCGGCCCCATGCTGTTTCAAAACGAAGACGAGGCAGAGCAGGGGAGCGATGGCGAAGGCGACGGGCAGCAGGCCCATCGAGTCATTCGGCCACGTTTGACCCACGAGGCGATACACAAGGCTGAAGGTGCCGACTCCCGCCGCAGCGGCGGTGATCCACGGCAGCTTGCGCGTGGCGAACGGCTTCTGAAACACGAGCGGGAACGCGGTGAAGACGGCATAGAAACCGAGATACCAAAGCAGCGGCGTGGTGGCCTCCTCCACCTTGAAGCTCTGCTGATGCCAGGCCCATTCGAGCGCGAGCACGCAACCCAACGCCGTCGGCGCGAGCGCGGTGATGCCGCTGATGCGCACGAGGCCAAGCAGAAACACGGTGAGCAGCAAGGCGAGGCCGAACACAGGCGAAGGATTCGCGATTTGCAGCCGGAGTGTGGCGAGA
>DAORHS010000591.1:0-3626 GCA_035438165.1 Prosthecobacter sp. | reverse complement strand
ACGGCGGCAGCGGCAACGGCGGCAACGCGCCGCTCAAAGGCAGCAAAAGCACCATGTGGGAGGGCGGCCTGCGCGTGCCCTTCATCGCCCGCTGGCCTGGCAAATTGCCCGCTGGCAAGGTGACGGACGAGTTCCTCACCTCGCTGGAGTTTGTGCCCACCCTGCTGGCCGCCGCAGGCACCCAGGGTCCGGAGGGGGTGAAACTCGACGGCTTTGACATGCTGCCGATCCTGCGTGGCGAGGCGAAATCCCCGCGCAGGGAGATGTTCTGGCAGCGCCGTGGGGACAAGGCCGCGCGTTTCCAAAACTGGAAGTGGCTGGAGTCCGCCAAGGGCAACGGCCTCTACGATGTGAGCACTGACATCGGGGAAACACACGACTTGACCGCCGAAAAGCCCGAGATTGCGACGATGATGCGCGAGCGTTTTGCCGCTTGGCGGGCGGAGATGGACGCCACCGAGCCTCGAGGACCGTTTCGGGACTATTGACGGGTAGTTGCCTCTGTCTGAAGGCTTCACGCCACCCGGCTTTTTCACCAAACCACCCAAAATGAGAGGTTTTTAGCAAATTGAGCGCGGGACTATTTTGGAAAACCTGCTACATAGCGCGCTCCACCAAACCATGACCAGCGCCCCTGAGATGACATCATCCAAGCCCCAGGCCTCCATTTCCGAATGGAAAAAAATTGTCGCCCCCTACCAGGTTCCCTCGATTCCCCGCGCCACCTGGCAAATCGTCAACACCTTCATCCCTTACGCTCTGCTGTGGTATGCGATGTACTGGAGTCTGGCGGTTTCCTACTGGCTCACACTCGGCCTCGCCGCAATCGCCGGCCTCCTGCTGGTGCGCGTGTTCATCATGTTTCATGACTGCGGCCACGGCTCCTACTTCAAATCGAAGCGGGCCAACAGCATCCTCGGCTTCATCACCGGCATGCTGACCTTCACGCCCTACCTGCACTGGACTTGGCAGCACTCGGTGCACCATCAGACCTCCGGTGACCTCGACCGACGCGGCGATGGCGACATCTGGACGATGACGGTGAAGGAATATCAGGAAGCCACGCCAAAGATGCGCTTCTTCTACCGTCTGGTTCGCAATCCGTTCACGCTCTTCATCGTCGGCCCCCTGGTTCTGTTCCTCGTCCATCAGCGCTTTCCTTCACCACGTGCCAAGGGCAAGGATCGCGCTTCTGTCATGACGATGAACGTCGCCCTCCTGCTAATGGTGGTGGGTTTGAGCTGGCTCTTCGGCTTCAAAAACTACGTCCTGATGCAGCTTCCCGTCACGATGTTCGCCGGCATGGCGGGCATCTGGATGTTCTATGTGCAGCACCAGTATGAGGACGTGTACTGGGAGCATCGCGAAGACTGGGACTACACAACCGCCGCCCTGGAAGGCAGCTCCTTCTACAAGCTGCCGAAAATCCTCCAGTGGTTCACCGGCAACATCGGCTTCCATCACGTCCATCATCTCAGCTCCCGCATCCCGAACTACTACCTGGAGCGCTGCCATAACTCGCACCCGATGTTTCACTCGATCAAGCCGCTGACGTTCTGGTCGAGCCTGAAGTGCATCAATCTGCGCCTCTGGGACGAATCCGACCGCAAGCTCATCTCCTGGAAGGAATACAGGCAGCGCTACGCTCAAAAGGCTCCGGCCGCGGCGGAAGAGATGGATCCAGCGGACCTGCCGGTGCCGAGTGAGGCCGGTTCGGGCATGCCCTGAGCCGCCCCTCCAATCACGCCATGTCCGGCTTTCGGCTCAACACCGAGTACCGCCCCCAGGGCGATCAGGAGCAGGCCATCGCCAAGCTGACGAAGTCCGTCCGTGCCGGAAACCGGCATCAGACGCTCATGGGCGTGACGGGTTCAGGCAAGACCTTCACGATGGCCAATGTCATCGCGGAGGTCGGCAGACCGGCGCTGGTGTTTTCGCACAACAAGACGCTCGCGGCGCAGCTCTACTCGGAGTTTAAAAACTTCTTCCCGCACAACGCGGTGGAGTACTTCGTCAGCTACTTCGACTACTACCAGCCGGAGGCCTACATCGCCCGCACGGACACCTTCATTGAGAAGGACAGTGCGGTGAACGACGAGATCGAGCGTCTGCGCCTTTCCAGCATGGGCGCCCTGCTCTCGCGGCAGGACACCATCATCGTGGCCAGCGTGTCTTGCATCTACGGCTTGGGATCGCCGGAAGATTACGAAGGCATGATGCTGCCTGTCAATGTGGGCCAGCAGATGTCCCGTGAGACCTTGCTGACCAAGCTCGTCGATATGCTCTACGAGCGAAACGACATCCAGCTCACGCGCGGCAAATTCCGCGCCCGGGGCGATGTGATCGAGGTCGTGCCAGCTTATTTGGAGAACGAAGCCATCCGCATCGAGTTCTTCGGCGACGAAATCGACCGCATCAGCGCCGTGGACGTGCTCACCGGCACCGTGACGCTGAAAATGCCGAGCTACACGATCTTTCCGGCCAAGCAGTTCGTCACGCCCGGCGACAAGCTGCGCAAAGCCATCGTGAAAATCCGCGAGGAGGCCGAGGAGCGCGTCGCGTGGTTCGAGAAGGAAGGCAAACTGCTCGAAGCCCAGCGCATCAAGATGCGCACGCAGTATGACATCGAGATGATGCAGGAGATGGGCTTCTGCCAGGGCATCGAGAACTACAGCCGCCACCTCACCGGCCGCGAACCCGGTGCCACGCCCGGCACGCTGTTGGATTTCTTCAAAGAGCCGCCGCTGATGTTCATCGACGAAAGCCACGTCACCATTCCGCAGATCGGCGGCATGTATGAGGGCGACAAATCGCGCAAAACCGTGCTCGTGGAGCATGGATTCCGCCTTCCCAGCGCCCTCGACAACCGCCCGCTGCGTTTCGAGGAGTTCATGGGCAAGGTGGGGCAGCTCGTTTATGTGAGCGCCACGCCAGCGCGTTTTGAGATCGAGAACAGCGTCGTCGGCAACACGGGTTACATCGCGAAGATCGCAGACGCCCTGCCCTTCTCCAAGACCGTGCGCATCAGCGGCAGCGCCGAACCTGTCGATAAATTCGACGTCACGACCAAGGGGCGATCCTTGGTCGTCGAGCAGATCATCCGCCCCACCGGCCTGCTCGACCCCATCATCACGATCAAGCCGCTGAAAGGCCAGATCGACGAAACCATCGAGCTGTGCCGCCAGCGCATCGAAAAGGGCGAACGTGTGCTCGTCACCACGCTTACCAAACGCACGGCCGAAGATCTCACGGACTATCTACGCAATCTCGACTTCAAAGTCCGCTACCTGCACAGCGACATCGACGCCATCGAGCGCGTCGAAATCCTGCGCAGCCTGCGCTCAGGCGATTGCGATGTGCTCGTCGGCATCAATCTCCTCCGCGAAGGCCTCGACCTGCCCGAGGTCAGCCTCGTCTGCATCCTGGATGCCGACAAAGAAGGTTTCCTGCGCAGCGAAACCTCGCTGATCCAGACCGCCGGCCGCGCCGCCCGTCACATCAACGGCGAGGTCGTTCTCTTCGCCGACATCGAGACGAAAAGCATCCGCGCCCTGCTCAGCATCAGCGGCTATCGCCGCCAGGTGCAGACCGATCACAACGAGAAACACGGCATCACTCCGCAAACC
>DAORHS010000590.1:0-3633 GCA_035438165.1 Prosthecobacter sp. | reverse complement strand
GAGCATCTTGTCCAGATAACCGGTGGCCCGCGCATGCAGCTCGATTTCCTTGTAGGGCCGCAGCTCCGCATCAAACGACACCTCCCGGTAAATCTCCCCCGTCGTGACAGGAACGACCGCGACGATGGGCGCATCTGCCGCCTGAATTCTGATGGCCACAATCCCAGCCAAAAGGCACGCCAAGCTGAATTTGAAGAGGAAAGATGAGGGTTGGGGATGTGACGACATTGGTTGACAGGAGTATTTGGCAACGAGCGCAAGCAATTAATTGTTACAGTTTTGTCACAGTTGGCTTTGAGGGAAACTCGCGCACACTTGAACCTCGTTGAACGAAGATGTTTGCCCCTAGATGCCTGCCCCACCCCCAAGCTCCCACCAAGACGGGCATTTTTGTGACGATTCCGTCACATGACCGGGTTTTGCCCGCCTTGACAGGGATACATGCCCTCGCTCTAACTGGCGCGCCTGCCAACCACGGGTGTCTTTTCCTCCATGATTTCCTTCCAAAAGATTTTCGGCAAAACCGATGTGTTTTACGATTTGCTTGAAGCCAGCGCCTCCCAGGCCCGGCAGAGTGTCCGGGCCCTGAGCAAGCTGCTCTCCGACCCCGCCGGGGCCTCGCAGAACATCGAGGCGTTTGCGGTTTCGCGTCGTGAGGACAAAAAAATCACCCAGCAGATCGACGAGGCGTTGTGCCGCACGTTTATCACGGAACTGGACCGTGAGGACATCGAAGCGCTGGCCAACGCGCTCTACAAGATCCCCAAAACGGTCGAAAAGATCGCCGAACGCATCCAGATCAGCCACGAACGGCTCGTCGGAGTCGATTTCTCATCCCAGATCAAGCTGATGGATGGTGCGGCTGATATTGTGGTCACCATGATCGTGGAACTGTGCAAGAAACTGCATCTCGAACGGGTGAAGGACCTGAACGAGAAGATCCAGCAAATTGAAGGCGAGGCCGACAAACTGATTCTCAGCCGCCTGCGTGAACTGTACACGGAAGAAAAGGATGCCGTGCAGGTCATCATCCTCAAAGACCTCTACGACTTGATGGAAAAGGTCGTGGACCGCTGCCGGGATGCCGGAAACGTCGTCGCCGGTAGCGGGCTGAAAAATTCCTAGAGCCGGGCGGAAGACCTCATGACCTCCGCGCTCATCCTGCTTCTCGTTGTTCTGCTCGTGGTTTATGCCTTCGAGTACATCAACGGCTTTCACGACACGGCCAACGCCATCGCCACCGTCGTATCCACGAAGGTGCTCACGCCCCGGCAGGCGCTGCTGCTCGCCGCCAGCACCAATCTCGTTGGCGCTTTCTGCGGCACGGCCGTGGCAAAAACGATTGGCAGCGGCCTGGTGGACACCGATTTCGTGTCCACCTTGACGATTTTTTGCGCGATGCTCGGCGGCATCATCTGGAATCTGCTCACCTGGTGGTTCGGCATGCCCAGCAGTTCCACCCACGCGCTCGTCGGCGGCCTTTGCGGTGCCACGCTTGCCTCGGCAGGTGGAAAATGGGACGTGCTTATCTGGTCCAAAGAGAAGATCGATGCGAAGACCGGTGCGGTGAGCATGGACGGCCTGCTTCACAAGGTGGTTGTTCCAATGATCTCCTCGCCCATCATCGGCATCATCGTCGGCTGGCTGTTCATGGGATTTCTGTTCTGGCTGATCCGTCACTGGCGCCCGCGCACCATCAACACGGTGTTCTCCAAGCTTCAGCTCGTCAGCGCCGGTTACATGGGTTTCGGCCATGGCCTGGCGGATGCGCAAAAAACGATGGGCATCATCGCGCTCACCTTATTCACTGCCACCGAGGCCGGCGTGTTCGAACATGTGCCGGCTGGGTTGAGTTTCCTCGTCACCCCGACCAAAGACGTGGTGCCCTGGGTCAAAGTCAGCTGTGCCCTCGTCATGGCGGCGGGCACGTGGGCGGGTGGCTGGCGGATCATCAAGACGCTGGGTCACAAGATGGTCAAAATGAAGCCCGTCCATGGATTTGCCGCCGAGACCACGGCCGCTTCCATTCTTGTCGCCACCGGTGCGATGGGCATGCCGGTTTCCACGACTCACATCATCACCACCTCCATCATGGGCGTGGGGGCCGCGAAACGTTGGAATTCAGTCCGCTGGTCGCTTGTGGAGCGCATCGTTTGGGCATGGATCATGACCATTCCGGCGACGGCGCTGCTCGGGTACGTGTTCTATCGGATCATCTCCGCCGTGCAGTAGGCGAAGATCAGCCGGGGACGTCGTTCAAGGCCGCCTTCAAGGCCGCCACCATGCGGTCGATTTCATTCAGCGTGATGCAAAGCGGCGGCATGAGGACGATCGTATTGCCGATGGGACGAGTCAGCAGGCCATGCTTTCGAGCCGCGAGGCAGACCTTGGCTCCCGTGCTCAAATCCGGCGAATCCACCGTCATGGCGGCGATCATTCCACATTGGCGAAAGCCGTTCATGCCGGACATCAGTTCGCGGATTCGTGCGATCTTCGCGGGGAGCTGTTCCAGCACATGCTCGTCACGAAACACGCGCAGACTCGCCAGCGCCGCAGCACAACCGAGCTGGCTGCCCGCATAACTGTGACCGTAGAAAAACGTGCGGCCTTCGTGCGGCTCGCCGAGGAAGCCTTCGAATACGCGCTCGCTGGTCAAAGTGACCGCCAGAGGCAGATAACCGCCCGTTAGGCCCTTCGCGAGGCAGAGGAAATCGGGAACGACGCCTTCATGCTCGCAGGCAAACATCGTGCCGGTCCGGCCAAAGCCGGTCATGACTTCGTCGAGGATCAAAAACACATCCTGCGCCTGACACCACGCATCCAGCGCCTTCAGCATCCCTTGCCGCCACAAGCGCATGCCGGCGGCACCTTGAATCAGCGGCTCGATGACGATGGCGGCGATGCGATTGCGGTCGTCAAGGGTCAAGAGGTCAAGGGCGTCAAGACTTGGGACGGTGATGACGCGGTAACCGAAGTCATTGCCGCTGCCTTTGAACAACGGAATGCCGCCGAGGCTCGCCGCGCCGAGCGTGTCGCCGTGATACGCACGATCAAAGGCAATGAGCGTGTCGCGTTCAGGCCGTCCGTTCTGCTTCCAGTATTGCAAGGCCATGCGCACGGCGGATTCGATGGCGGTGGAACCGTTGTCGGTGAAAAAAGCGCGGGTGATCTTGTCTCCAGGCACAAGGTCCACCAGCTCCTTTGCCAGACGAATCGCCGGTTCGTGGGTGAAGCCGAGGAACGAGGTGTGCGCCACCTTGCCGAGTTGTTCGATGATGGCTGCGTTGATCACCGGGTGGTTGTGGCCATGGACGTTCGTCCAGATCGAGGCATTGCCGTCGAGATACTCGTGGCCGTGCTGGTCTCGCAGGACACATCCGCGACCGCTCACCAGCTGCAGTGGCTCGTGCTCCGGAGCGCACCACGGGCGCATGGGCGTGAAAGGATGCCAGAGGTGGAGCTTGTCGATTTGGGCGAGGTCGGTCACGGACTGAGGATGTAATGAAAGCGGTCTTCTTCTTGCGTGTTATTTACAAAATGCACGTTTAGTCTGCTCTGTTCGCGATTATTTTTTCAGGCTTCCCGCTTCATGGAACAAGCCCTTTCGAGTCTTGGTCAATTTCGACTGTCGGC
>DAORHS010000589.1:0-3640 GCA_035438165.1 Prosthecobacter sp. | reverse complement strand
GTGCAGCGTCTCGTCGAAGTCGTCAAGAATGGTGACCAACCGCCAGAGAGTTCTTCCGCCCCCATCGAGACGACGTCCGCGCTGAACAATTGAGAGCTCTCGTGCCTGGCGCGAAGTTCTTCACAAGAGGGTGCTTTGGCACCACACACTCTCTCCGGTCCCTGTCATCCTTCACCGCCCCAAGCATGAGAACACTGCTCGCACTCTTCGCCCTCGCCTCGGCGCAGGCCCAGACACCCTCCTTGCAGCTCGATCTCGGCGCGGGCGTCCAGATGGAGATGATTCTCGTTCAGCCCGGCAGCTTCACCCAGGGATCACCCACCGGCGAACCTGGACGCGAGGCCGATGAAGGTCCGCAGCGCCGCGTTACGATCACGCGTCCGTTTTACATGGCGAAATTCCCCGTCACACGCGCTGAGTTCGCACGCTTCGTTGAGAGCACCCGTTTCCGCACCGAGGCGGAAATCGGGCAGTCGGGTGGTTTCGGCGTGGTGGATGGCAAACTGGTGCAGCAGAAGCCGTTCAACTGGCGCAATCCAGGCTTCGACCAGACCGACGATCATCCCGTCGTCATCGTTTCCGTCCTCGACGCCGCCGCGTTCTGCAAATGGCTCTCTGCCAAGTCTGGCCGTCACTGCGAACTGCCCACCGAGGCGCAGTGGGAGTTCGCCTGCCGCGCTGGCAGCACGCTGGCGCGTTACGCGGAGCCGGTCGATGCCGTCGCCTGGCATCGTGGAAACGGTTTGTCGCAAACGCATCCCGTCGGCGAGAAAAAAGCCAACGCCTGGGGCTTCCACGACTTCTACGGCCCGGTGTGGCAGTGGTGCCGCGACTGGTATGCCCCCTACCCTGCCGGTGCGGCCACCGATCCGGTGCAAACGAACCAGAACCTGTCCGACAAGCCTCGCCAAGTGCTGCGCAGCGGATCCATTCTGAGCGATGTCTCACACGCCCGCTCCGCCGAGCGCTATCGCAACGACGCCCGCAGCCGCAATGCCGACAACGGTTTCCGCATCATCTGCTCCACCACCCAGCGTGCCGTGCCAGCAGTTCCACCACCTGTCGAGGCACCACGTCCGTCTTCACCGCCCGCCTCGCACGTCGAGTTCGATTCACCTGAATCCCAAGGCGGCGGCAGTTTCTTCGGCTGGTTGTTCCGGCTCGCCATTCCCTTGTTCATCGGATTCATGATTCTGCGCAAGGTGCTCTCCTTCTTCGGCGGCGCTGCCCGCCCAACCTCCATCTCGCCGGACATGACAGGCTCACAGGCCGCAGCGCTGCTTTCGTCCAAGCCCCCGCCTCTCACGCATCGCTTTGCCTTCAAACTCACGGACGATGGTTTCTTCATCACCGGACCCACCGAAGCCGTGGGCTCGATGCTGCATTATGAATGCGTCGTTGGGGGCCGCACGATCGCCGACGAGATCGCCTTCACGCCCGGTCCGCAGGGCCAGTTCATCTTCACCGGCCAAAGGCCCACCAGCCTGCGTGTACAGACCACTGGTGGAGCCGCAGGCACTGAAAGCACCGTCATCTCCCACGGATCGAATGACGACGATGACTTCCATCGTCGCAGCTTCGATTCATCGGACAGTTCCTCGCGTTATCCGTCCGCCTACTGAGCATGGACGGCCCGGTTTGGATCATTGCCGCCGAAAACCAGCCGCCCTGGCTGCTGCGGCGCACAAAGTGGTCCGCACAGTCCTCTGTGCGGCGCGTAGAAGTCTCCTGTCTCTCTTTTCAAAAACAAACCTCGCAAAGCAAACCGCCTCACTGGCCATCCGAAACCTCATCCACTAGCGGAGCGCCGCACAGAGGACTGTGCGGACCACATTTTGGCTGGCACATCGTATCCGGTGCCTGGACGCCACGCGAAACCATCTTCCTCCCCGAAGTCGATGAACCGCTCGTTCTGATCGGCGCCACACTCCACGCGAATCTTCCCACGACCGAATGGAAGGACACGTTGAAGACCAACGGCGGCCTGTTTCGCCCCGGTGACTCTTTGCCGAAGATTCAAAGCCTCTGGCTGAACGAACCCGCCGCGCACAAGCTTCACGGCACCTCATTGAATGACATCGCCGAGGCCGCGTTGCAGCACGGCTGGCGTGTGATCCGCCATGCGTCGCTCGATGTCGGCTTTGATCCCCGCCCTCGCCTGCTGCAGGTCATCACCAGTCTGCAACGCGGCGGCGCTGAGCGTCTCGTGCTTGATCTGCATCAAGAACTGCCGCGTCATGGTGTCAGCTCGCATCTGCTGACGCTCGGTTCGCCGACACGCGAGCCGTTCCACGCTCCTGCGGATGTCATTCAACTCCGACTTCCACCTGATCCGACCCTTCGCGCCCAGGAAATCATGCGCGTGGCCCGCCACGTCGGTGCGGACGCGATTCACGCGCATCTCGTCGATGGCGAAACGCTTTCCATGCTCGATCCCGCGCTGCCCTTGATCGTCACGTTTCACAATCAGCGCCAAAGCTGGCCGGAGGCCATCGAGCGGCTGCGTGAGCTACCAAACACTCTCCTGGTCGGCTGCTCGCAAGCCGTGACGCGAGAAATCGAGGCTTCATTTCCGCAGCATGTGTCACGCACGATCTGGAACGGCATCCGCCAAGGAATGGGTGCCTCCCGGCCCCCACGGGAGTCACAAGACTCCCGCACCTTGAGTCTCGTCGCCATCGCAAACCCGCGTCCGCAGAAGCGTCTGCCGCTGCTGATCGACGTTCTCGCCGAACTGCCCAGTGCGAAGCTCAAGATCGCCGGCGAGCCCTCGAGCATTCACCCGGATGCGCAGGAGGAAGTGCGCTGCTGTCGTGAAAAAGTCGCCACGCACGGTCTTGCAGAACGCGTGGAATGGCTCGGAGCCGTCGAAGATGTGCCCGCGCTGCTGGCGCAGGCCGATGTGTTCGTTTCCACGAGCGCCCACGAAGGTTTGAGCCTCGCGCAGCTCGAAGCACTGGCTGCGGGCGTTCCCGTAGTCGCCACGGATGTCGGAGGCGCGGCGGAGATTACCGCACGTCATCCTGGCATGATGAAGCTGGTGCCTGTGAATGCGAAACCAGCGGAGTTTGCCGCTGCGATCCGTGAGCTGACTGGAAAACGCAGCGACGGCATGCTGGCGGCAGATTTCACCACACGTGTGATGACCGAGCGTCACGCATGGATGCTGCATTCACTTCTTTGCCGCCCCACGCGAATCAAACGCGGCCTGCTGCTGGTGACGAATAATTTCTCCACCGGCGGAGCGCAAAGCAGCGCACGGAGATTGCTGCTCAGACTTCGCGAAAGGGGAGAAACGGTGCGCGCCGTCGTGCTTCAGGAGAATCCACACGATCCCACTCCGGGAAGAATGGCTTTGATGCAAGCCGGAGTGCCGGTGATGGCATTGGAGCCCGACGAGGCCATGCGTGCGTTGCGTCCGCTGCTCGAAAACATCGCCCACGATCCGCCGGAGGCAGTGCTGTTCTGGAACGTGATCCCTGAACACAAACTTCTGCTCGCCGACGCTCTGCACGACATGTGCATCTTCGAGGTGAGTCCGGGCGAGATGCTGTTTGCCTCGCTGGAACGCTATTTCGCGAATCCCCGGCCCGGTTTGCCATGTCTGGACGCTCAATCCTATGGACAGCGGCTGACAGGT
>DAORHS010000588.1:0-3641 GCA_035438165.1 Prosthecobacter sp. | reverse complement strand
GTCCTTCAAGCAGCACCTGCTCGACACCCTGAAGGGCAAGATGCGTGGCGGCTCACTAAACCTCTCCGGCCTGCACCTGCTCAGCGGCTTCAACCCGCAGGGCGACCTCAAGCAGTGGCTGCACCACCAGTTCCGCAGCGCCGGCCTGATGGGGGCGGCCGACCAGCTCGCGCGCGGCTTGTACAACATCGAGATCTGCCGCACCGACAAGACCGCCATCCTGGAGACCCCCGACGGCTACATGCAGCGCCGGGGCAGCGGTGTGCCGGAGCTCTTCAGCAACTTCGTGGTGCGGCTCGACGCCAACATCACCTTCGGCGAGCAGACCGCCACCCACCACGCCGCCACCATCCTCATGGACGGCGAGACCCACGCCACCATCCTGCCCTCGCGCATCCTGGACGCGCCGCGCGAGCTGCAGGAGCACGTGCAGATGCTGCTGGCTGCCCGCAAGAACCTCAGCGTGCCGATGCTGCGGGATCCGGTGAAGAGTGCAGTGCATGGCCTGCTCAAAGAGCAGGCCATGCGCCTGCGGGATGAAGCGATTCCGCAGTTTCTATGCTCACTTGCTTCCCAACACGCTCTCGATTGCCGCTTGGCCCAGCAGAAAACCGACACCGAAGGCGATGTCATTGAACTCCTGACGTGTGGTCCCTGTCGATTCGACCACTTCGTGGGCTGTCACGGCATCAAGCTTGGCGTTGTAGGAGAGATTCAGACGTGTCCAGCCGAGGGGCCTGATGATCCCCTGCCAATATAGTACGTAGGTGGCGCGAAACTTGTGAATGTCCTCAAGCAGAAACGTCTTGCTCTCGGCTTTCCAATCAATGTCCACACTCTCGACACGGACACTGACTCCCTGCCCGATTGGATGAGTCGCCTGAAACAAGTTCTCCGCTCCCGTAACAATAGAACCGTCGGTGCGCGTTACTGGCGCGTTCAATCCGACCTCAAGGAGCATCTTCAAAATCTCCTGTGATGTAGCGGCGGATGATCCTTTTTCCAAGCTTTGCATCGTCAAGACCGTCACATCCCATTCGCCTACCTGACGGCCTAGACCTCGAGCAGCATCGGGCGCTACGAAGTACTCACCAGAAAGATGGGAGTTTTTCAGGTCCCCTTGCCAGTCAATGACCGTTCCGAAGATCGCATCACGAGTCTGAAACTTCACTTTGTCGCCATCCCGTGTGCCTTTGAGTGGTCCGCTTCCCAACAACCATCCGCTGACCGACATGTAACCTTCGATGGTTCGATTCTTCTCGGTAAAGGTCAGCCTCAAGAAGCCGTCCAAACTATGGGTGACATTGCGGCATTTGCCGCTCAAGAGAAAGGTCTCATCAGCAATGCCCTGCCTGACACCTCCGAACGAAATGAACAAAACTAAGAGCAAAGATTTGTATGGAGTCATTGGAGCGGCGGGTTGAGAAGACAATCTGATATTGTTCCCTATAGGGAACCAATGCTTAGCTTGGGCGTGCCATTGTCAAGTTCCCTTCTGGGAACTTTTCATGGTGAGACGCTTCCGCAATATCCTCGGTCCAAACGTGCGCACGCTGCGTCAGCGGGCAGGTTTGACGCAGGACGACCTGGCAGCACGGCTGCAACTGGCCGGGCTCGAAAACATGGATCGTGTAGCGGTGGCAAAAATTGAGTCCCACATCCGCTCTCTTTTCGATTTCGAGGTGATCGTGTTCGCAGGAGTCCTCAAAGTCTCCGTGGAGGAATTGATGGCGGTGCCGCATCAGCGGCTGAAAAGCCAGCTACCGTCCCTCATTTTGGGCAAGGCGTCTGAGTGACTTTATTTAATGTGCTTCTCAGGTGCTCTGCACGCCGAATCATCGTGGGACATCGAGGCAGAGATGGAATTCGCCGCCGTCAGTGTCGTTCCGCCATCCGCACTCCTCGAAGTGTGGCTCCGTCGAAGCCATGCCGGAAGAAGTTTGACACAGGATGCCTTTGCTGCCAGCTCGCCGGCTGGGATCTGTCCCGTGAAACGCTTTCCAAAATCGAAGCCGGCCTGCGCCGGGTGAACGACGCCGAGGTCATGATGCTGGCCAAAGTTCTTGGCTGCGAACTCAAAGACATGTTCCCGGCGAACATCCGGCCCGTGCTACCTGTTCTGAGACATAGCAAGTAAGCCGGCCAATCCCGGTAGCTTACCTCCGCGTCAAAGGCATCACCTTCACGCTCATTACCTCCAGCGGTACGCCCTCCCACCAGCTCCTGAATGCGGATGTCGCGGAACAGTTCCACCCCCCCTTAACGTTCGCAGTTCCCACACATCATGCCGCCGGAGACAGACCTGCTTTCACCGGTCTGAGGGAACGATCATTTGTCCTTCAGTTTCCTATAGACTGACGCTTCACCGAAAAGGCTGTTCCAATCCGTTGCGGGGTCTTCGAGGAGCCGCTTCACTTCGGCGGGTTTTTTTCCTTTAACGCTTTTCCCGTCGAGAGAACGCACCTTCATCCCTGATTCTGCAGGGCCTTTCTCGATCCACGACAGCGTGTAGCGCTCAGCATCTGCCTTGGGTATGCCATCGTTGAATGAGGCCAGCAGTCTCAGTTGCAAAAGGGTGCGGTCTTGGACTTTCAACAACCGTGCCTCGTAGAAAAGCGAACCCTTCTCAGCGGACGGATGATTCAAGATGTAGCGGTCATCGTCGAGAGATGCACACACGGCGAATTCCATTTTCCGGGGATCACCATTCTCCCCTTCGCTTGCCCACACGCCGTTAAGGGCTGGATCAATCTTGGAGAATCCTTGCTCAAACACGGGCTCCTGGAAAAGACATCCGGTCAGCGAACACACCAGCACGGTAGCGAGAAGGAATAGGCTCAGAGTTTTCATAATCAGAACCATCGCGCATCAAGCTGGGGAAAGCCATCAGCCACTTTGGGGTGAAGACCCTATTGTCGGCGTTCGTGACCATGATTAAGCCTTCCCCTTCTTCAGTTCAAAGCGGCAGCAAAAATTGATCTTGTGTGGGTGGAACCAAGGTGGAAAGACCGATTCCCAGCAACCTCAATGGACGCTTCACGAGTTGATTTTTCGCCAGGAGGAAGCAGGCCAGGTGGTAAATCTCAACCGCAGTGGTGGCAGGTTCTTGAAGACGGATTTGTCGGGTGAATGTGGTGAAATCGCTGTACCGCACCTTCACCTGGACAGTGAGGGCTGCGACACCTTCAGCATCGAGTGTTTGCGCCACATCCGCCGCCATTTCCTTGAGAGCCGCACGCAATGTTGGCCGATGATCCGTATCCGTTAAAAAGGTGGTTTCGGCGCTGATGCTTTTCCGCTCATCACTCAGATCCACCGGCCGGTCATCATCTCCAAAAGCACGTTGTTTCAGTGTGCCGGCGAATGAACCAACGACGGGTTCAAGATCGAGGGTGGTGTTTTGCAGGTCGCCGATGGTTTGAATTCCTTTGGCTTGGAGCGCTTGGGCTGTGACTGGTCCGACACCGTGAATGGATCCGACTGACAGAGGTCTCAAAAACTCCACCTTTTCCTCGTCACGAATCACCGTCAGCCCGTCCGGCTTTTGAAAACCACTCCCCAGCTTCGCGAGGAACTTGTTGCAGCTCACCCCGATGCTTGAGGTCAGGCCACGATCCTCTTTGATGCGGCGTTTGATCTCT
>DAORHS010000587.1:0-3643 GCA_035438165.1 Prosthecobacter sp. | reverse complement strand
GATGCTCGCGGCGGCCACGCTCGCCGGAGCTGCGGACAACACACCGCCGGAAGGCTTCACGGCCCTCTTCAACGGCAAGGACATCTCCTCCGGCTGGTATGGCTGGGGCACGCAGGATCCCACCGACCTGTGGAAAATGTCGCCGGAAGAACAGGCCGCCTACAAGAAGAAATCCATCGACGGCGGCCTCGTGGACGCCAAGGGCAACGACAAGGGCGACCACATCAACGCGCACTGGAAGGTGGAGAACGGCGAACTCGTCAACGACGGCAAAGGCTTGTACCTCACCACCGACAAGGACTACGGCGACTTCGAGCTGATGGTCGATTACAAGATGCTGCCGCTCGGTGACAGCGGCATCTACCTGCGCGGCATCCCGCAGGTGCAGATCTGGGACTACACGGAGGAGTCGAAGTTCAAGCTCGGCGCCGACAAGGGTTCCGGCGGTCTTTGGAACAACAAGAACGAGGAGGGCAAGTATCCCACCAAGCTCATGGACAAGCCCTTCGGCGAATGGAACCACTTCCACATCAAGATGATCGGCGAGCGCGTGACGGTGATGTTCAACGGCGAAACCGTGGTGAACAACGCCGTGCTGGAAAACTTCTTCGCCAACCGCAAGGCGGGTTACCAGGCCTATGGCAAGGTCGCGCCGAAGGCCGAGGACGCCAAGGCTCCCAATGGGTGGATGGTGGATCCGGCTTTCCCCAAAGGCCCGATCCAGCTCCAAACGCACGGCAGCGAGATCCGATGGAAGAACGTGTATGTCCGCGAGATCCCCGCTGGCGAAGCGAATCAGGAACTCGCGAAGCGCGGCGAGGAAGGCTTTACCGAATACGTCAACGGCAAGGATCTGAGCAACTGGCAGGGCGCGGTGGAGAGCTACGAAGTCGTGGACGGTGCCATCACCTGCAAGCCGGGCAAAGGCGGCGATCTGCTGACCAAGGATGAGTTCGAGAACGGCATCATCCGTGTGGAATTCAAGCTGCCGAAAGCCGGCAACAACGGCATCGCCTTGCGCACGCCGCTCGGCGGTCACTCCGCCTCGGACGGTCTCGAACTCCAGGTCATCGACAGCGACGGCTACAACGAGAAGCAGGCCGCTGCTGGCAAACCGGGCCTCAAGTCTGAGCAGTATCACGGCTCGCTCTACCACTGCGTCGGTGCCAAGCACGGCTACCTGCGTCCCGTGGGCGAGTGGAACTTCCAGGAGATCGAAATCGACGGCCAGAAGATCAAGGTCACGCTCAACGGCACCAAGATCCTCGACGTGGACATCAGCACCTTCGACCGCAGTCAGATCGCTCACCCGCCGAAAGGCCTCGATCACACCAAAGGCTACATCGGCTTCGCCGGTCACAGCGATCCGGTCGTGTTCCGCAGCTTCCGCGTGAAGCAGAAGTAGCTTCAGCGCTGCACATTTGATTCACACCCGTCAGGCCGTGAGGTCTGGCGGGTTTTTTTGTGGCGATAGAAGAATGGAGCCGCTGGATTTCGCTTCTTAACGTTAAGGGTGAGGAGCTATGACGGAACAAGGAGGCGGGGTTTTTAATCCCACGGGAAGACGGGGGCCGGGAGATCCCCGTTCCCTTGAGGGGGATGGGGGTGGACGGTTTCGAAATCGCGGTTACATCTGGCTCTGTGTCACTGACGGTTTGTTATCGGGCGTTCCTGGGTCCTGTGCCGTCATTGCAAACTCAACGCCTCATCCGCCATGTACGACTGGGAAGATGATCGTCAACGATTCTGCAACGGCTCGAGCCGGGGGCATGTGGATTCTCCCGCAGAGGAATGGCTCTCGGAGCGACTGGACCAGGCGGCGGCGCAGGCGAAGGCCGGGCAGTTGCGCGAGGCGGCGAAGCCGCTGGAGGAGATCCGCGCGAAGCTCGTCTCCGTGGGTGAGTTTCAGCGCTGGGACGATGGCATCCTTTGTTTCGCCAATCTGATCCGGCTCATCCGTCAGATGTCTTCGGAGACAACGGTGCCCTCCGAGTATCAACGTTTTCTGGATGCCGAGCCCAGCCTGAAGTGGGACGAGGACATGACGCCGAAGCAGAAGGCCTTCTGGTATGGTTCCTCGTCCGAACCGGTGGGCGGTGTGATCAGCATCGGCGCTCCTGCCGCGAAGTCCGGCTGTCTGGTGGTGCTGGCAGGCCTCTTGATGGGGGGCCTGGGCCTGGTTGCGATCTTGGCGCTGCGGCAATGATCACCGCCCCGTGTCCCAGACGATGACGGAGTGGTCATCGCTGCCGCTGATGACGCGGCGGCCGTCCGGAGTGATGGCGGTGGCATAGACGGATCTTCCCGCATCGTGGCCGCTCAGACGCTGTTGGACGCAGTTCGCCGGATCGGCATTGAGCTTGAGCACGCAAACTTTTGAGCCGACGGCCGCCGCCGCCCACTGGCCGCCTTCGGCGAGGTTGAACGCATCGAAGTAGTCGTCGTTCCCGTTCGCGAGCTGAGCGATGACCTGGCCTTCCGTCACGTCGAGGACGTGCAGCTTCGAACCGGACTGCACCACCGCCTTCCATGGCTCGGGAAGGAAGTGGACGGCTTTGACCGCGCATGCCGGGAAGTTTGCCTTCTGTGCTTCCTGTCCATTGCTCGCATCCCACACCTTGACAGTGTCCGCACATTCGCCGCCACCGGTGAGCGCCCAGGCGCCGTCAGGCGACAGCGCCACCGCGCTCACGCTTCCCGGCAGTGTTTTGCCAAAGAAGCCGCCGAACTTTCGCAGATGGGTGCCTTTGATGGTGTCCCAAAGGCGTGCCGTGCCATCACCGCTGCCGCTGATGAGCAGACGACCGTCGGCTGACGCGGCGAGGCTGAAGACGGTGAAGGAATGTTTGTTCAAGCGATGAGTCACGCGTCCGTCGGTCAGTTCCCAGATCCAAACCACGCCGTCGCTTCCCGCAGCGGCGACGCGTGATTCATCTCCGAGGAAGATGACGGAGGTCAGGAAGCGTCCGTCCGCCTTCAACTGGCGTAGTTCGCGGCCTGTCTCCAGATCCCACACGCGCACAAACGGATCCCAGCCGACCGAAAGTCCGACGCGGCCGTCGCGTGAGACGGCCACCGCCTCGACGTTGTTGTCATGCGCACGCTCGAAACGAAAGCGCAGACCGCCATGTGATGCAGGGGCGGCTTGAGCTGGCGCTGCGGTTTTGGGCTTCATGGCCGGCTGGCGCTCCTTTTCGAGTTCATCGAGCGAACTCAGGAACGCCGCGCGTTTCTCCTCCACCTCGTCCGCCGGCGGCTCCGGCAGATCATCCCGCTCGCCAATGCCGGAGCATGCGATGGCAAAGGTCTCCTGCAGCCAGCGCCAGGCGCGGTGCCGCTTCGGCTCGGCCCCCGTCTTTTGGATTTCTTCCGCCAGGGCGGAAAGGAGCTTGTCCTCGCTGTCGAAGAGCAGATCCAGAGGCATGTCGGTCTCCAAGAGCTGCAGGGCGACGGCGCCGCACTTTCCTGCCATCGCCAGAAGATCGCGTTCGCCTTCCGTGGCCTTTTCAATGTCCGCGATCAGCCGCTCGATGCGCTGGCCGACAGCAAGAGCCTTGCGTCGGCGATACTCGCTGCGTGGCTCGAAGGACATCAAGGCCTCACAGCGCGGGCAGGCGATGGTGTAGTCTTCCAGCGCCTTTCG
>DAORHS010000586.1:0-3646 GCA_035438165.1 Prosthecobacter sp. | reverse complement strand
GCCCTCTTTGCGGTCGAGCGACTTTTCCAAATGCGCCACGGCCTTCTTCATCACACGAGCGCTCTTCACGACCTGTGGCAGAAACATTTTCCCCGCGCCGAAGAGATCGCCGACGACGCTCATGCCGTCCATGAGCGGGCCTTCGATGACGAGCAGCGGCTTGCCGAGCTTGTCGAGCGCCTCTTGGGTGTCGACTGCGATGAAATCGGTGATGCCTTTGAGCAGCGCGTGTTCGAGGCGCTTCTCGACGGGTGCGTCACGCCACTGGAGATCGGCCTCGATCTTCTTGCCGCCGCCCTGGCCTTTGAACTGCTCAGCGTAATCGACGAGGATCTCGGTGGCATCGGGACGGCGATTCAGCAGCACGTCCTCGACTTTGTGGAGCAGTTCCTTCGGGATCTCCTCATACACTTCGAGCATGCCGGCATTCACGATGCCCATGTCCATGCCCGCTTGGATCGCGTGATACAAAAAGGCGCTGTGCATGGCCTCACGCACGAGGTTGTTGCCGCGGAAGCTGAAGCTGATGTTCGACACGCCGCCGCTGACCTTTGCTCCGGGCAGGTGATGTTTGATCCAGCGCGTCGCGTTGATGAAGTCGAGCGCGTAGTTGTTGTGCTCCTCCATCCCGGTCGCGACGGTGAGGATGTTCGGATCAAAGATGATGTCTTCGGGCGGGAAGCCGACTTCATCGACGAGGATGCGATAAGCGCGCTCGCAGATGCGGATCTTCTCGTCGTAAGTCGCCGCCTGACCGTTCTCGTCAAAGGCCATGACGACTGTGGCCGCGCCGTAGCGCTTGATGGCACGCGCACGTTCCTTGAAGGCTTCCTCGCCTTCCTTGAGCGAGATGGAATTCGCGATGCCCTTGCCTTGCAGCATCTTCAGGCCCGCCTCGATGATCTCCCACTTCGAGGAATCGACCATGAACGGCACTTTCGCGACTTCCGGCTCGGTTTGCAGCAGGTTGAGGAACTTCGTCATCGTCGGCACGCCGTCGATGAGACCTTCGTCCATGCAGATGTCGATCACGTTCGCGCCGTTCTCGACCTGCTGACGTGCGATGGCCACGGCCTCCTCAAATTTGCCTTCCTTGATCAGCTTCGCGAACTTCGGCGAGCCAGCGACGTTCGTGCGTTCGCCGATCATGAGGTAGTTCGCTTCCTTCGTGTGATTGTAGGGCAACGTTCCTGACAAACGCATGATGGGCTCCGGTGCTGGCACGCGGCGTGGCTCGATGCCCTTCACAGCTTTTGCAATGGCAGCAATATGATCCGGCGTATTGCCGCAGCAGCCGCCCATGATGTTCACGAAGCCGCTCTTGGCGAAATCCATGGCATAGGCGGCCATGTCCGGCGGCAGCAAATCAAAGCCCGTCGGCGCGAGCGCATTCGGCAGACCTGCGTTCGGATACGCCGAGACAAAACAGCCAGCTTTCTGCGACAACTCTTCAATGTAAGGCCGCATCTCATCTGGCCCGGCCGAGCAGTTCATGCCGATGCTCAGGGGCTTCACATGCCTCATCGCATTGAGGTAAGCCTCGACATCCTGCGCCGACACCAGCGTGCGGCCTTTCACCATGGCGGCGGAGATTTGGATCGGCAGTTCGATCTGATCTTTCTCAAACACCTCCTGGATGGCGAACAACGCCGCTTTCGCATTGAGCGAATCGAAGATCGTCTCCACGAGCAAGGTGTCACTGCCACCCGCGATCAGAGCGCGAATCTGGTGCATGTAAGCCTGCTTCACCTGATCAAACGTGATCGGGCGGAACCCCGGATCATCGGCATCGATCTGGAAGTTCAGCGACACCGTCATCGGCCCGATGGCACCGGCGACGTAGCGCTTCACCCCGGTGTCATTCGCCACGCGGTCTGCCCATTTGCGGCACTGCTGCGCCGACATGAAATTGATGTCCCAGGCGACCTCGTTGACGAAGCTGTTCTCGATCACGCTCTGGTAGAACTCAGGGTCCTTGCGACCGCCATGTTCGCGCGGGTCTTCGATGAATAGATCGCTCTGCGACACACTGGTCGCGCCAAACGTGTTCGTCTCGATGATGTCCGCTCCTGCCTCGAGGAAGCGCCGGTGGATGTCCTCAATGATGTCCGGTCGGGTGATGCTCAGGATGTCGCCATTGTTGAGCAAATCCTTTTCGTTCTTTGCGAAACGTGTTCCGCGAGCATCAGCCTCTTTGAGTCCATAACCCCGAATCGTCGTCCCCATGGCCCCGTCGATGACGAGGATGCGCTGGCGCATGGCGGCTTCGAGTTCAGTGCGGCAATTGGGGCGGGAAGACATGCCCGAAATTAGCGCCGTAGCTGGGCTGGTCAACTCTCATATGAACGCATCATGATTTGAGCATGTGATTAAATTTCTAATTTACAAGACGAGTATCCGTTATACCGACACCCATGCCCGCCAAACCCAAGACCATTCCTGTCGAAGCCAGCCCAGAGGCCATCAATGAGAACCTGGGCAAGCGTGTGAAGAAGCTGCGAGGAGACCGTGGCTGGTCGCTCGAAGAACTCGCCAGTGTCAGCGGCGTGAGCCGGTCGATGTTGAGCGAGATCGAGCGCGAGAAGGCGAATCCGACCCTGACCGTCACGTTTCGCATCGCTCGGGCCTTTGGGCTGACGTTGCAGGAGCTGATCGAGAGCGCGGAGGCCAGCGCGTCGAAAATCCAGGTCATCCGCGCCAGCGACCGCGCCCAAGTCTTTCGCAGCGACAAGCAGCACGAGATCCGTACGCTTTCACCGCTCAATTTGGAGAAGGATGTCGAGTTTTACGAGGTCCGCCTTCGCCCCGGCGGTGCGTTGCGCTCCCAACCGCATTTTGAAGGCACGCGTGAGTTTTTGACCGTCGAGGAAGGCAGCGTGCGCATCGAATCCGACCAGGACACCGACGAACTCACCAAAGGCGACTCCGGCACCTACCGCGCTGATGTGCCACATGCCATCGTGAACACCGGCAAAGCCGACGCGCTGGTGTTTCTCGTCGTGATCTACCGTTGAACCTTTTCCCAACCCAGCCATGAAGCCAACCATCCTCCTCTCCCTCTTGTTTTGCGCCTTCGCCCAAGCGCAGATGCCGCCTGCACTCGTGAACGCGGAACGCGCCAAAATTCTCGAAGGAGTCAAAACGGTGCCGAAGGCGGGTGCGCCGGGGCCGGTTGGGATTTGGGGGAACATTGCGTTTCCGATTCTCTCCGCGCCGGACAAGGATGGGGTCGAAATCGCCGTCGCGGCTGCGGCTGCGTATGCCAAAGGGCGCGTCATCTTGTTTGGGCACAACAGCTACCTCGGCGGCGGTGAGGGCGGTGATCACGCGAAGCTCATGGAAAACTGCGTGAAGTGGGCGGGCAACAAGGAGAAACCTCGCGTCGGCCTCAAAGGCGTGAACGCGGTCAATTTCTTCAAGCAGCGCGGTTTCAACGCGGAAACCTTCGACACCATCGAGAAGAAAAACCTCAGCGACTACGATGTCGTCATCTTGAACATGCAGGGCATCACCAGCGCCGAGGAAGGCGCGGCGGTGGCGGAGTTTGTCAAAGGCGGCGGCGGTTTCATCGGCGGCATGACGGGCTGGGCCTTTGGACAAACGAGCGGAGGCAAGGACCTCGCCGTGTCACACGGATTGAATCAAG
>DAORHS010000585.1:0-3646 GCA_035438165.1 Prosthecobacter sp. | reverse complement strand
CGTTCGACTTGCATGTCTTATCCACGCCGCCAGCGTTCGTTCTGAGCCAGAATCAAACTCTCCAAAAATTGGTGCTGGCTTGTTAAAGCCAGCCAAATTGACTGTGCCTGTTTAAACCACAGGCACCTGCGCATTTATTCGCGCAGCGCACAATTTAGCCTTTTGTTTTCTAACAGCATCGCTCGGCTTTTGGCCTTACTTTGCTGCTTCTGTTTTCTAAAAGATCGTTTCTGATTTTCGGGAAATGTGAGTCGCTTTGTGCTTCTCGCGCTTCCTTGTTTCAGCCGCTGTTTTTCGCTAGCGGATGGGCAGATTAGTACAACTCCGGGACCCTGCAACATCATTTTGATCTTTTTTTCAGATTCCCCCATTTCCAATTCCAAACGCGTTTGTTTTTGGCCAAAAAATTCGCTGGACAGTGGCAGTTCTGCTCCGGGAAGAAGCGACTCAAACCGAGCCTTCAACAGGCGCTGTCAGCAGGCACGGGGTGTCTTGCGACGATACTCGCACAGCAGCGCACCAAACGTCCCGCGTGATCTTTCTTTGTTCCAACAACACGACTCGAACAACTGGTGACCACAAGCGCCCTGTGCATCGCATTCAAGCGGATGCGACGCGGAGCAGTTGCCTGGTCGTTGCCAACCACTGCCCATAGCAGTGCCGTGGGTCGTTCGCTAATTTCATGCGTAGCGCATCTCGCTTGCGCACTCTGTTTGTTGTTCGTCGATGCTGATCTTCACGCAAGAGACGAGCGCTTTCGCTTGAGCGTGTTGATGCTCTGTCGAGCAAGATGGTGCGACGCTTTAAAACAAACACGAAGACTCCAGTCTTCAAAGACTGCGGCAGTAAATTGGGTGTCGAAGGCAAGATGTCGCTCTGGCTGTAGGGATCTTGAGAATGAACCTTCCTGACTCAAAAGACTTCGCGCCAATAGTCGGAGGCATCGCGCAACGTGAGCACTCATGGAGCAAGGCTCTTCAAGCCATGCGCGACATTTAGGATGGATGTGTTGCCTCGTACAGACTTTGCATGACGGGTGCCACAGCTGCCGAAGCGTAACAGATGTGCCGCCGAGCTATGACAAGCATCTAGCAACCGCCGCCTGTCTGCATTCCATGCGGCAGCCCTTCAGGCGCCATGGAGGATTGCGCTCCACCACTGTCGTAATGCATGGGCGGCTGGAAACCATCCCCAAGCCTCTGCAACAAACTCTCGTGCCGTTTCGCTGAATCGATTCCAACTCCATGACTTCTCCTTCGATATCCCTGGCACAACCCGATGGCCCGGCCTTTGAGGGCTCTCACCCCGAGGCGGCGCTGACCATCGACGGCAGCGTCTTTGCTCCGTTCGGATGTTTTCCAAGCGCACCCCCTTGAATGCAATGCATGGCTTGGGCGCTCCAGTTTGAAGCGTGGGGCAAAAAAGTGGTGTCTTTCGTGCTACGCTTGCTATTTCGTTGACCTCTACTCTCAACACAATGAACACCCCTCAGACCTTCACCACTGGCAACGGCTCCGCCGGCAAGTTTTACTCTCTCCCCGCTCTCGAACAGGCTGGCATCGGCAAAGTCTCGAAGCTGCCGGTTTCCATCCGCATCGTGCTGGAGTCCCTGCTGCGCAATCTGGACGGCAAGAAGGTCACCGAGGCCGATGTCAAAAACCTCGCCAACTGGAACGCGAAGAGCCCCGGCGAGTATGAAATCCCCTTCACCGTCGCCCGCATCGTTCTTCAAGATTTTACCGGCGTGCCACTTCTCGTCGATCTGGCCGCGATGCGTTCCAAGGTGAAGGAACTCGGTGCCAATCCGAAAATGGTCGAGCCGCTTGTGCCAGTGGACCTGGTCGTCGATCACAGCGTGCAGGTGGATTTCGCGGGCACTCAGGAAGCGTTGAATCAAAACCTCGCGCTGGAGTTTGAGCGCAACAAGGAGCGCTACCAGTTCCTGAAATGGGGCGAGCAGGCTTTCGATACCTTCAAGGTCGTGCCTCCCGGCATCGGCATCGTGCATCAGGTGAACCTCGAATACCTCGCGAAGGGCGTGCTCGAAAAAGACGGCGTGTATTACCCGGATTCGCTCGTCGGCACGGACTCGCACACGACGATGATCAACGGCCTTGGCGTCGTCGGTTGGGGCGTGGGCGGCATTGAAGCGGAAGCAGGCATGCTCGGTCAGCCGGTGACCTTCCTCGTGCCGGAAGTCGTCGGCGTTTATCTCACGGGTGCTCTTAAAGAAGGCGTCACCGCGACCGATCTCGTGCTCGAAGTAACTCAGAAACTCCGCAAGCTCGGCGTCATCGGCAAATTCGTCGAGTTCTACGGACCCGGCGCTGTCAGCCTGCCGGTCACCGATCGTGCGACCATCGCCAACATGGCGCCCGAGTATGGCGCGACGATGGGCTTCTTCGGCGTGGACGAAGAAACCGTCGCCTACCTGCGCGGCACCGGCCGCAGCGAGGAACTCTGCAAAACCGTCGAGGCCTACTACAAGGCGCAGGGCATGTGGGGCATCCCCACGGAGAAAGGCAGCATCGAATTCACCACCGAGATGGAGATCGATCTCAGCGGCGTCGTCCCCTGCGTCTCCGGCCCGAAGCGTCCGCAGGACCGCATCGAAGTGCCCGCGTTGAAGAGCAAGTTCAACGAACTGCTCGTCGCCGACGTGAAGGCCGGTGGTTTCGGCAAGGCACCCGCCTCGCAGGTTGTCGAGCACCTCGGTGAATCGGCCAGCAGCGCCGTTGCGGCCGTCGGTGCCACCGCTGGCATTGATGTCGTCTCCGACAAGACTTCGTATGAAGTCACTGTCGATAGCAAAGCTGGCATCAAAGACACCATTACCGACGGCTCCGTGCTCATCGCCGCCATCACGAGCTGCACCAATACCTCCAATCCGAGCGTCATGCTCGCCGCCGGTCTCCTCGCGCAGAAAGCGAACGCCAAGGGCCTCACCGTGAAGCCCGCCGTGAAGACCAGCCTCGGGCCAGGATCACGCGTCGTGACCGATTACCTCACCAAGACCGGCCTCCAGGTCGAGCTCGACAAGCTCGGTTTCCAGACCGTCGGCTACGGCTGCACCACCTGCATCGGCAACTCCGGCCCGCTCGACGCCGGCATTGAAGATGTCGTCAAAGGCCAGGACGTCGTCGCCGCCTCCGTGCTCTCCGGAAATCGCAACTTCGAGGCCCGCGTGCATCAGAGCATCAAGGCGAACTTCCTCATGTCGCCCCCGCTCGTCGTCGCCTACGCCATCGCCGGCACCGTCGATATCGACTTGAGCAAAGACGAGCTCGTCGCGGGCAGCGGCGTCTATTTGAAGGACATCTGGCCCACGCTCAAAGAAGTGCGCGATGCCATGGAGTCCGCTCTCAGCCCCGATGTCTTCCGCAAGCTTTACACCGATTTCGCTTCGCAGAATCCGAAGTGGAACGAGATCCAAGGCAGCATCGGCGAGGTCTTCGAGTGGGACGGCAAATCGACCTACATCCAGCATCCGCCCTTCTTCGCCGACTTCAGCATGACGCCAGGCGACATCGTGGAAATCAAAGGCGCACGCCCGCTCGGCATCTTCGGCGACAGCGTCACGACCGACCACATCAGCCCCGCCGGAGCCATCAAGAAAGCCAGCCCCGCAGGCCGATTCCTCACCGAC
>DAORHS010000584.1:0-3664 GCA_035438165.1 Prosthecobacter sp. | reverse complement strand
TGGTGGGACGTTTCATGCGGAAGTCCTGAAAAGACATCTCGCCATAACCGGTGAAGCTTTCCCAGTCGATCAGGAACTTCTGATCCGGGCCGCGCAGCATGGCCACTTCCAGCGAGCCGGTGGGGCGGTTGCTGGTATAGCTGAAGTAGAGGATCTCAGTGCCGTCGATCAGGTAGCGGGCCTTGCTCACCAGCCCGCCGGGTTCCGGATCGCGCCCCCCCTGCGTTTCATAGAAGTCCTTCATCAGGGCGGCGACGCGCTCTGAATGGGCCACCAGGGGCACCCGTTCCTTCCAATGCTCGGTTTTCCAGTACTGCTCCATCAGCGCCAGGGCCTGGACCCCCTCGTCGCTGCTCTCTCCAAATGGCAGTTCCTTGATCGTGGACTCCGCAGGGTGGGGCGCCTCCTGAGGGGACTGCGGAGCGGCACTCATGGACAGGCGGGAAGGGATGATCTCTGAAACCGGGTCCTTTAGGGGAGGCGGTGAGGGTGCCACCACTTCGGTCTGTGCCGCCTCCAGGGAAAGCCCCAGATTTTCCAGCTCGCGGACCTTCTTTTCATTCTTTCGCGCCAGCTCGATCAGGGTCTGGCGATTGGCGAAGCTGTCAAAATACCACTTCCATCCCACGAAGAGGGTCAGCACCAGGCAAATGCACAGGGTGATGCAGACACCCATGAAGGCGCGGTGGGAACCGATGGAACCGGAAGTCATTGGTGGAGAGACAATTGGCGAGAGAAACCACTTTGGCCGGGAATTTCCTCAGACTCAAGCACTTGGTTGCTGCAACCCGCCCGCCGCCTACCTTTCCCGCCACCCATGAATTATCCGGAAAAAGCCCGCCGCGTCATCCAGCTCGAAATCGATGAACTGCAGCGGCTGCATGCGCGCATTGACGGGAATTTCTCCCGTGCCATCGAACTGCTGCTCACCGGCGTCCGCAGTCGTGGCAAGCTGATCGTCTGCGGCGTGGGCAAGAGCGGCAACATCGGCCGCAAACTCGCCGCCACGCTCAACAGCACCGGAGCCACCACCGTGCTGCTCGATGTCGGCGACGCCCTGCACGGCGACCTTGGTGTCGTCGATCCGGGCGATCTGGCGATCATGCTCAGCTACAGCGGGGAGACCTCCGAACTGCTCGATCTCCTCCCTCACGTGAAGCGCTTCGGCATTCCGATCATCGCCATCACTGGCGGCTTGCAGTCCACGCTGGCCAGGAACGCGGATGTCGTGCTCGATGTGCACGTCACGCAGGAGGCCTGCCCGCTGAACCTGGCACCCACCTCCAGTACGACGACGATGCTGGTACTCTGCGATGCGCTGGCCATGGCGCTGCTCGAAGCGCGCGGCTTCAAGTCCGAGGACTTCGCCAAACTGCATCCCGGCGGTTCGTTGGGGCGGGCTCTGCTCACACGCGTCAGTGATGTCATGCGCAGCGGCGAGCAGCTCGCGATGATCAAGCCGGAGACGCCGGTGCGCGAGGCGCTCCAGGCCATGACGAAGGCCCGCAGCGGCGCGGCGGTGGCGGTGAATCCGGACGGCACCCTCGCCGGAGTGTTCACCCACGGCGATTTCGTCCGTGCCTTCCAGAAGGACCACGCCATCGCAGACAAGCCGGTGCACGAATTCATGACGCCGCGTCCGGTCAGCATCCAGGCCGGCAAGCTCGCCGCCGAAGTTCTTGCCACGCTCGAAAAATGCCGCGTCGATGATCTCGTCGTCATCGACGACGCGGGCAGGCCCGTCGGCATGGTCGATACGCAGGACCTCACACGGCTGCGGCTCGTTTGAGTTCCAGGTTTCAAGGGCAGGCGCGTGACGACTTGAAACTTTGAACCTGAAACTTGGAACATTTTTAGAAGTCCGTCACTTCGCGGTAATGCCGCACGCGGTGGCCGCGCTTGCGCATCAGCTCGATCAATCCGGTGTCCGAGGTCAGGTGCCCCGTGCCCACCAGCACCATCACCTTCTCGCCGCGTTTGAGCATCTGCTCCAGACGGTCCATCCACGCGAGGTTGCGGGCGGTGAGGAAGAGATTCATCAGGTCGGGATACTTCTCCGCCTCGCGGAAGAGCATCTCCTTCAGTTCATCCAGCTCGCCGTTCTTCCAGGCCTTGATCATCTTCTTGAACTCGGTTTCCACGGAGCTGATCTCGCCCAGCGTCTGCTCCAGCAGTTCGCGCTGCTGTTTGTCGCTCAGGGATGCAAAAAGCTGGATCTGAAACTCCACGGTCTCGAGCCCCTCGGCGGGTTTCCCGTCCTTTTTGGCCCGTTCTTCAAAGTACGAATCCACCCCCTTGTCCGGCTTGGCCCCCAGCGCCGCGTACTCCATCGAGGTGATCATGAGCGCCACGAACCAGGGGCGGAAGCGGTTCAGCGACGACGGCTCCAGCCCGTGCTTTTCGGACCACTTCTGCACGGCCGCCCAGGTCTCAGGACTCACGTTTTTCTCCAGCACTGCATCCGCCGAATACATGCCGAGCTGCGACATCCGGCTCGTCAGCTCCGGTCCTGACGCCGCGCCTGGTGGCAGTTCCAGCACCAGCTTGTTCGAATACATGTAGGCCGCCTCGTAGGCCGGGGCCAGCGGGTAGTCCTCCTCGCGCAGGATGTGAATCGTTCCGCAGAGATACAGGCGTCCTCCGTTCGGACCGTCCACCACCCAAACACTGCCGTCGCCTTTGCCGTCGGAGACAAACGCCTCCGCCTCCGGCTTCTTCGCCGTCTTCTCCTTCGTGCGCCCGCATGCCACGGCGCAGACGCAGAGCGAAAGGGCGAGGGCAAGTCGGAGAAGCAGCATTGAACGACTCAAACACGCGGCGGAAGCGGGATGCAACCGGGATGTGTGCCTGTGATACGGCAGACTTCAATCCTCTGCTTCTTCAAAAGAAGCCATGGTAGTCGCTGGCATCGAACCAGAACTCGCGTGTCCGGCCATTGGACTCGGTGACGCGATAGACATGGTAGATGTGAAATATGATGTAGGGATCGACCTCATACGGCCGCGAGGTGGCCTTGGGAAACCGGGTTGCGAGCACGTGCATCTCGGCCAGGTCGCCGCTGAGCATGTTATCGGCTACGATCCTCACCGCCGTGGCCCGCGTTGCGCCGCTGCGGTTTGGGCTGATGTGGTACGAAACGCGCCGCTTCACAGTCGTTCCATCCTTTTTCGGCACATCCACCGTTGCTTTGACCTCCTCCCCCAATCCTTCAGGCCACCACGTGATGTGCGGCAAACCTGGAATTTGCGTGCCACAACTGCAGAGGCTGAGAAGGGCGCATGTCATCACGAGACGAGCGGCTGGGTTCATGGCGGCCGATGGTACAGGATGGGGTCTCTTTCGGTCAATCTTTTTGCCTCAGAGCGACACGCGAACTGGCCCCATCCACTCAGTCGGCCGACACCACGGGGAACGTACACTTCCGAAAGTTTTCAGCGCCGGGTTCGGGCGTCGCTCTGAGGCACAGGCATGGGGTTTGCGCAGGCTGCGGATGCAACAGGGATGTGTGCATTAGGCCACCACCGGCTTCACCACGCTGCCATGCACATCCGTCAGCCGGAACTGGCGGCCTTGGAAGCGGAAGGTGAAGCGTTCGTGGTCGATGCCGAGCAGGTGCATCAGCGTGGCCTGGAAATCGTGAACGTGCACGCCGTCCTTCGCCACG
>DAORHS010000583.1:0-3675 GCA_035438165.1 Prosthecobacter sp. | reverse complement strand
GACGTCCAGACACCTGATGCCGGGCTCGGCGGCCAGTTCAGCGGTCATTTCAGCAACCAGAAGACGCATCTGCGCCCGCTCCGCCCCCGCGTGTGAGCCCTGTAGCATGTCGAACGGAGGCAATGGAAGCACTGGCGGCACAAAAATCACCGGCTGGCGGGCTGCCACCTGCTTGCAAAGCGCCGTCAGCCGTCCTGCTGTCTGGCGGACCTCCATCAGCGAGGCAGCACTTCTCGTGCCAGCAAGGGCTCCATTGCCACGCCATGACAGGCAGGGATTCAAGTCTTCCCAGCTCACCATCACGATGCAGCCTTCCGCAGGATCGCTCCCGGCTTTCTCCAAATTGGCGGACAGGCTGCCGTAAACTCCGCCCACGAGCTGGATATCCTCCTCCGGCCGGATGAGCCTGAGGCAGGCACGCAGAAAGGTGCCCAGATGCAACGGCTCAAAACTAGCAGCCAGACGCCAGCGACTGACACCCTTCGTTGCGGGCGGCGCGGTGCGCAGCATGGACATGGCTTCGCCCAGCTTCATGACACGCGGTGCAGCAGGGTTCCTTCGTTTGGCATGGGTGTGGAGAAAGGGGAAATAATGATGTTATCTTATTGACGCAAACTCTTGTTTTCGCTTTTTTGAAGTCCTATGATCCATCGGTCTCTTAAAGCAGCACTTCAACATGATTCCCTTGGAGGAACCTTCTGTCGACTGCTGTTGGGATACCCCGCGCCGTCGCTGGTCCAGCAGCGTTGCATCTTCATTGCGTGCTTCCCAAAATCGGGTTCCACCTACATGGCCCGCCTGCTTGAGGCTGCCACTCACCGCAGTGGCTTGAAAGCCGCCTATCTGATGGGACACAATGAACAAAACATTGATGAGAAGGCCTTGGCACGCTGCGTCCGCAAATTGTCCGTCGTCCAGCAACACACTCAAGGAGGAGACTGTAATGTGAATTTGCTGGCCAAGTTTCATCTGCAGCCCATCATCTTGACCAGGAACCTGCCCGACATTGCGATTTCGCTACTCGACCATCTTCATTTGCATCAACACACTAGAAATCCCATGGCCTTCGCTCCCGGCAACTTTTTCGATTGGCCGCAGGAGGAGCAATTGCGTTGGATCATCTGGGCCTACATGCCCTGGTACTTTAGTTTTTATCAGTCTTGGAAAACCAACGGAAGCCGGGTCAATGCCCTTTGGGTCGAATTCAACGATATGATCTCCCGTCCGGTCGAGGTGGTCGGCGGACTGCTTCAGAAGATGGGATTGCCATGTGATATGAAGGCTCTCGAACAATCCTCGGATCCCCACAACAGTGGAAAACACACACGCATTAACAAGGGCGTCGCCGGACGTGGCTCCCAGCTTTCTACAGAACTAAAGGCCCACCTTTGGGATCTTGCCGATGTGTGGAAATTCGGGCTTGAAGATCGTGAGCGACTGGGCCTGGAACGTCATATCTGAACACGACATGACGTCCCTCCTCCCGACCATTGAATGGTGCCCTGTCAGCCGTGTTCCAGACTTGATGGCATTCATCGACGAAGTCTGGAAGCCAGGCCATGTTCTAGGTCGGGACGCCAGCCTGCTTCGATGGCAATATCAGCACCCCCTGCTCCCAAACCGCCTCTCAGTGCTGATCGCCACGGATTCCGATGTCATTTTAGGAATGCTGGGCGTGATCTTTCACCAGTTTAACGACCATGGAACCCGCATGCCCGCCGCCATGTTGGCCACCTGGGTGACCCGCAGGGAAAAACGTGCAACCGGCCTGGGATTGCGGCTGTTGAACTCTCTCCATGCCTCCGACGTTAAAGTCATCGGCTGCCTGGGTGCCGACACCAAGACTACAGTTCCCATCTGCCGCGCCTATGGATATGCCGTACTCGACCATGTGCCGCGCTTCATCAAAGTCTTTGATCCTGAGGCACTTTCCGCGCTTCTCGCATCTGCATCTCTGGCATCAACCGGATCCCAGTTCGAGGCCTGGACACAGACCCAGCCCACAAAGCGCCTTTCGTCGTCCGGCGAGGTCACACGCGTCACCCGATGGGGGCATCACTCCGCCGACATGTGGGATAAGTGCTGGCATGAGCGTCTGGCGCCGCAATTGAGATCCTTCGAGAAGGACGCCAAATTCATCGGACGAAGATACCTTGCACACCCGGTTTTTATTTACACCATCCTCATGGCTTGTGACCCATCAGACAAGTGCCAAGGTCTGGCCATCTGCCGTATCGAGCAGGTCCGGGACAGAAGCGAAAAGATTTTGCACGTCTGCGAGTTTTTGGCGGCGTCCCAGACGGCGGCGCATGCCTTGCTCGCAGCGATATCTGAGATTGCGATGAAAGAGTCCATTTGCTTTGCCACATGTCATTTCACCCATGAGGAAGCCGGTCGCTGGCTTGAAGAAGACGGTTTCCGAAAGGAAAACCCAAGTCAGCCCATGGCCCCCACTCTTTTCCAGCCATTGGACTTTCGGCGTCATTCCTTGAACGGAGTCATCTGGCTGGCCAAAGGCAGACCAACCGCCGGGGCGCTGCTCGCCTCTTCCGACTTTTATTGGGTTCGTGGCGACGGGGACCAGGACCGGCCAAATTGATTTTCGCAGCCACGTTGCCCAAGTATCATCGCCACATGTCATCCCCATCCCTCAAGCTGCTTTTCTTTGTCGAGAATCCCACCTCGCTCCAGCATCTCACGCGTTCGAGGCTGCTGCACCATCTCACCGATGAGCAGCAAGGCTTCGTGTGCACGGTCGTCCTGCCGCCCACTCTAAGGCTTTCTGACGAGGAGTTGAAGCACCTCCAGCACGTCCGCTTTCACTACCTCGACTTGCACCAGCTCCGCCCTGCGGATTTTCAGGCAAGGACGCTCAAGAAGTCCCTGCATGCCGTGGCCAGGGATCTGCTCACCGTCACCGCCCCCCATTCCACTCTTTCCCAAGACCGGCACCATCTCTTCAAACAAAAAGGCAGAAGCGCACGCCTGCGTTTGCTGTATGCCGACCTGCTGAAGAAAGCGGGTCTGAAGAGCCACCACATCGGGCGGATGGCGCAGAACTTTGGCGTCTATCCCGAGATCGCCTCGCTGTTGGACGCAGAACAGCCCGATTATGTCATCTATTTCAACATCCTGATCGGGCAGATGGATTTTCTGCGGGAGGTGAAACGACGCGGCATCCCGCTCATCCTGGACATCCCCAACTGGGACCAGGCGTCCTCCAAGGGCCCCATGACCGTGCTGCCGGACCATGTTTTTGTCTGGTCGGATTTCATCAAGAAAGACTTCTGTGAGATCCATCATTTCCCCCCCGAGCGCGTGCGCACCATCGGCGTCCTCCAGTTTGACTACTATTTTCAGGGCAACAAACCTCTTTCCCGTGAGGAGTTCTGCAAGATTCACAACATTCCCGTTGAGTCAAAGATCGTCTTGTATGCCTATGGCCAGCCACCCGGCATCAGGGCCTGCGGCCCGTTTGTCAAAGAGATCATCGACATCATCGGAGACAACAAGCAGGGCTTCCGCTGCCATCTGATATTCCGCGCCAGCCCGCGCGTCCCTTTTCCGACAATGCTCAACGACGAGCCCAACATCAGCATCCAGCATCCTTCCGGCCATGAATCCCCGGACGGCCTGGGGTGGATTTCATCCCCCAATGAGGACCGCATGCGGATG
>DAORHS010000582.1:0-3676 GCA_035438165.1 Prosthecobacter sp. | reverse complement strand
GAGGGAGTTGCCGATCTTGCGGAGTTTGAGTTCGAGTGTCATGAAGACAGCGTAGTCACAGATGTTATTACGTCAAGGCAGCAGCCGCAAACGAGTCCCCACTCTTGCTCACCGACAGTGTCGCCAGTCCATCGGCGAAGCTCAGCCCCGTGTCCGTCGGCACGATCTGCCAGCTACCGGGAGCCAGCGTTTCAAAACATTCCCCGTCGCAGCAGCAGGCCATTTCACGCCAAAAGTCGCGCCCAGGTCTGCAATGCTGACCGTCGGATCAGGAATCGTGATGAAGCGAGTTCCATCGACAGTTATCGTGCAGTTCGACGACGTGCCTCCCACGAGACCGAAGAATGCGCGGGTGCCTTTGCCGCTGCGTTCAGCCGCAACGACAGTACCATGGCGCACAGCAGGCTGGACATGGTTCCCGGTTCCTGCTGGGATAGGTTGATGCATGCGTCACGCCTTCTTCTTGTGGCCTTTGTCCTGCCAGTTTTGCAGGCATCGGCGGAATGGGTTTCTCATCCCCCCATGCGCGCCCTGCCGGTGGTTTCAACACGGCCTTTGCCCGCTGGTCCGCTCAAGTTTGTCGATGCAGCGAAGGGAAACGATGAGCACGATGGTTTTGAGGCAAAGCCGTGGCGCACGCTGGGCTTTGCGGTGACGAAACTGGTCCCAGGCGACACGCTGGTGCTTCGTGGCGGGATTTATCGCGAGCATGTGACCGTGCGATGTGCGGGGACACATGAGAAGCCCATCACGATCCGCTCGCATCCGAACGAACTCGTGATTTTGGATGGCGGGCTCGCGGATTTCTTTGATGCGCCGGAGACGGCATGGGAACCATTTGCGGAAGGTGCGCCGGGGGAGTTTCGCTCGACGAAAACGTACGAAAACGCGGGCAGCGCGAGCACGGATGACCAGGTGGAGACAACGTTGCTGGGCAGTTTCGCGGATTCCATGGTGCCGCTGCAAGGCTGCCATGCGATGGGCGATCTGCGCAGCACGAACATGTTCTGGACGCTCGGCGGTGGCGACAAGGTGAGCCGGGAGAAGTTCATCTACTGCGGACCGAGCATCTGCTATGATGCGAAAACGCAGCGCATTCATGCCCGCTTTGCTCACACGACGTTGCAAGGCCTCGGCGCGGACAATTATCGAGGCGAAACTGATCCGCGCAGGCTGAAGCTCGTCATCGCGACGCTGAACGCAGGGCCGGTGCTGACGCTGCGCGAGGCGCGGTATGTGCGCGTGCAGGACATCGTGGTGCGCGGCGCGCGCATGGCCACGGTGGATGTGGAGGACTGCGCGGGCATCGCGTTTGAAGGCGTGACGGCTTACGGCGGCGCGGCGGCGATCCGCGTGCAGGGCACGCAGGGACTGCGCATGGTGAACTGCGCGTTGCGGGGCATCGCGGCACCGTGGACGTTCCGCAGCAGCCTGAAGTATCGCTCGATTGAGGCACGCATCTTTTCCGCAAGCAGTTGGACGCCGAGCGGTGGTGACAACGCAGACTTCGAGATCGCCAACTGCGAATTCACCGACTGCGTGGACGGCGTGTTCATCGGCAACGTTCGCGACGTGAATTTTCATCACAACCTCGTCGCCAACGTCAGCGATGACGGCGTGTTTCTCACCTGCGGCACCGCGCCGGATGGCACGACACACGGCGGCAACGTGCATCTGTGGCAGAACCGTTTTGAGCGCTGCCTCACCGTGTTTGCCTTCGGTGTCGGGCATGGCCGACAGAAAATGCTGCCCACCGGCAGCCAGACCGGCGCGGGCGTGTGGGCGCACAACAACATCTTCGATCTGCGGCAGTGGGTGCCGTACTTCCAGCCGCACAACGCCGAGGAACCGCAGGAGTTCACCTTCACCGGCCGCCTGTGCGGGGATCACGGCAGCCCGGCGTGGGAACCACTGTATTTTTATCACAACACGATCCTGGCCGGTGACGAGCCGTTTCGCGGCGCTTATCTCGACGGCCTCGGGCGTGGCATCGCACCGGGAAGCCCGCGTCGCCTGCTCAACAACATCGCCGTGCAGGTCAAAGGCGCGCCGGGAACGGTGATGCAGGAGGGCGGGCCTGATTTCATCGGCGATGGCAATCTGCACTGGAGCACGGACACGGCCGCAGGAATCAACGCGGATGAGTTTCTGCGCAAACTGCGCGGCGCGCGGACCGCGCAGGAGCTTGGAGCGGCAGCGCATGATCGGTATGCCGATCCGCTGCTGGATGCCGGCTCGCGCTTACAGCCGCAAAGTCCAGCGATTGGCGTGGCGGTCGCGATTCCGAAGGACTGGCCCGCGCCGTTGTCGTCGAAAGACCTCGGTGCGCTGCCCGCTGGAGTCGAAGCGTGGCAAATCGGCGTCAAAACCGGTGATCATGCGAACTTGCCGTTGCCACAGATCGAGATGAAGCCCATGACCGGCAAACCTGTTGCCGTCGTCGAGGGTTATCCCGCTTTCGATGCCCCGCTGGTGCGCTACGCCTTGCGCAAACAGGGGCGCAAGACCGAAGTCATCGAGCGTGCATGGCTGGACACGACGCGCCTGCCGGAGTTTGCGATGGTCGTCTATGCCGGCAGCCTCGCGCGGGCGAAATCGCCCGTGACGAAGTTCAGCGCGGAAGATCTGCCGCGTCTGCGCGCCTTCCTGGAGCAAGGCGGCACATTGGTGCTGCTGCGTGCGACAAATGAGATGTTCGCCAGCGATCACGGGCAGGCATTTCTGCGCGAGCTGTGCGACGAAACGCCCAAGCTTGCCGCCGCGCCCTCGCAACTGCTCCTGCCACAGCACTCGTGGGTGAAACATCTCGATGCTTCGCCGCATCCATGGTTCGCCGCAAAGAACGCCGTGCCGCTGCGAGCCGTGAAAGGCGAGCGCATCCTCGGCACTCCGGAAGGGCTGACGACACTCTGTCGCATCGCGGTCGGCAAAGGCGCGCTCATTTACATCGGCTGGGAGATCGCCGAATCCATCCCGCATGGCCGCTTGAAGGCGACCGTCGAGATGGAACGCATCTACGAGGAGCAGTATCGCGTGCTGGAGAAGGTGTTGAGCTCTGCTCCATGAAAAAGCCGCGCAGGTTTCCCCGCGCGGCTTGGTGATGAGTTTGATCCAGTTGCGAAGCAACTGGGCTACTTTTTACTTCGCGGCTTTCTTGAGCGCCTGGCACCTCAACGGTCCCGGCAGTTCCCGATCACGACATGAGCCAGACTACCGACGGCGCTTCTTCGAGTTCGTTTCCAGCCATGCCGCATAGGCTGACTCCGTCATCTCTCCGGCCGCCAGAGCGAGCGTGCGTAGCGCAGCGTCGGCTTCGGAGGCGGTTAATTCGAATCCATTGCGCTCCAGAAAACCGGCCCCAAGCATGAAGCCGGTGCGTTTGTTGCCATCCAAGAACGGGTGATTCTTCACCACACCCGCCGTGTAGGCAGCCGCAAGGTCTGCCATGGAGGGATTGCCATACGCGAAGACCTGCTGAGGCCGGGCCAGGGCAGACTTCAGCAAGCCCTCATCGCGGATGCCAGCCGCTCCACCGTAGCCCGCCAGCATCATGTCGTGAAGCGCAAGGCATTCATCGAGACCGAGCCAATAGGGTTCTTTCATTTCGCCAATTCCCGCAGTGTGTTCCGGTAACGACGATTCAAGTCTTCAAAGACCGCCATGGTCTTGGCGAACT
>DAORHS010000581.1:0-3683 GCA_035438165.1 Prosthecobacter sp. | reverse complement strand
GCCCATGTCCAAGGACACCTATTCCGGCTCCGGACGCTTCCAGTTCAACATGGGCTACAAGTTCTAGTGCCGTGTTGTGTCAGACATTTTGTTTGTCTGTCCCTCCAATCCCGTTCAAACTCCCATCCTTATGATTCGCAGCGCGTTTATCGCCCTCTCCCTCGCCACCTTCACGCTCCAGGCCGCCGATCTCAAAATCGGTGTGATCGACATGTCCAAAGTCTTCCAGGAGTTCCACAAAACCAAGTCCGCCGCGGAGAAGTACAAGGGCAACTATGAAAAGGCCGCCCTGGAAATGCAGGAACGGCAGACCGTTTACAAGAACCTCGCCGCCGAAGCCCAGAAGTTGCAGAAGACGGCCCAGGATCCGATCATCACCCCTGAGCAGCGCAACAAATACGCCGCCGAACTCGGAGAGAAGGTGAAGGAAATCCGCTCCATGGAAATGGAGATGCAGGAATTCGCCGAACGCCGCCAGACCCAGCTCAAACAGGAGGACATGCAGATCCGCAAAGGGCTGTATGAGGAGATTCTTGTCGTGGTCCGTGACCGCTCCAAAGCAGACGGATACGACATCGTCTTTGACAAGACCGGGGTCAGCCTTTCGACCATTCCGATCATCCTCCACGTCAAGGAAGGCGCCGCCACCGACCTCACGGACCAGCTCATCGTTGAACTGAACAAAGATGCGCCGCCTCCAGGTGCCGAACCGAAGAAGGAAGACGCAGCGGCCCCGAAGGCCGAAGAACCGAAGAAATAGTCGGCGTCAGTCCAAGTCCCAAGGCACGCCGCAAGAAATTGCGACGTGCCTTTTTTGTTTTCACCGCCATCATGCACCATCGCCCCATGAGCCCTTCCATCACCCTGCAGAAACTGGCTGAACTCGTCGGCGGCGAACTCTGCCAAGGAGCGCCGGACGATGTCATCACCGGCTTGAACTCGATCAGGGATGCCGTCCCGGGCGAAGTGACTTTCCTCGGCAACGCCCGCTATCTGCCCGCGCTCAAAACCACACGCGCCTCTGCGGCGCTTGTGCCGGAGAATCTGGCCGCGCAGGATGCTCGAGACGAACTGGCGCTTATTCGTGTCAAAAATCCCACGTTCGCCTTCTCCAGCGTCATTCGCTGGTTCGGGCCGCCTGCCGCAGCCTTTGTACCGGGAGTTCATTCTACTGCTGTGATCGCCAGTGACGTCGTGTTTGACCCGCAGAAAGTCAGCATCGGCGCGCATGTGGTGATTGAGGAAGGTGTGTCCATTGGAGACGGCACCATCATTCATTCAGGCGTTTTCGTGGGCTGTGGTGTTCGCATGGGGGCGGACTGCACCCTGCATGCCAACGCCGTCATCAAGGAACGCTGTGTGCTAGGCAACCGCGTCATCCTTCACAGCGGTTCCATCATTGGCAGCGACGGCTTCGGCTACGAACTCGTCCAGGGCCGCCACCAAAAAATCGACCAAGTCGGCATCGTCCAGATCGACGACGATGTCGAAATCGGTTCCTGCACCACGATCGACCGTGCGCGTTTTGGCCGCACTTGGATCGGAGAAGGCACCAAGATCGATAACTTGGTGCAGATCGCTCACAATTGCGTGGTCGGCAAACATAGCATCATCGTCGCCCAGGTCGGCATTTCAGGCAGCACCCGCCTTGGCGATCACGTTACTCTGGGGGGGCAGGTTGGTGTCGTGGGCCATCTGGAGCTGGGAGATCAGGTCATGGTGCTGGCCAAGTCTGCGGTCACCAAGAGTCTTCCTGCGGCAGGCGCCTACGTCGGCTATCCTGCCAGGCCGCTTATGGAAGGCCGCAAGATGATGGCTCTTCCCGCCCGCATCCCTGACATGATCGACCGTGTGCGCGAGCTGGAAAAAAAACTGGCATCCTTGGAAAGCCTCGTGGCTGGCAAGGCCTGATCCACGCGTCAGACGGGCATGGACGTTGCCAAAAGCGGCATTCATTCTATGTTCACCGCCCCCATGACCGCCGCCTCCATTCTTCCGCTCCCTGTGATGCCCGACAGCCACGGCCACTTCGGCCCGTACGGCGGCATGTTCGTGCCTGAAACGCTCATGGCGGCCCTCACCGAGCTTTCCGATCACTACGAGAAGGCCAAGGCCGATCCCGCCTTCCAGAAGGAGCTCGACCGCCTGCTGCACGAATATGTCGGCCGTCCCACGCCGCTCTACTTCGCCGAACGCTGGACGGAAAAACTCGGCGGCGCGAAGATTTACCTCAAACGCGAGGATCTCCTCCACACCGGCGCGCATAAGATCAACAACGCCCTCGGCCAGATCCTGCTCGCCCAGCGCCTCGGCAAAAAGCGCATCATTGCCGAAACCGGCGCCGGCCAGCACGGCGTCGCCACGGCCACGGTTTGCGCGCGCTTCGGCGTCGAATGCGTCATCTACATGGGCAAGGTCGATATGGAGCGTCAGGCGCTCAATGTCGCCCGCATGCGCTTCCTCGGGGCCAAGGTCGTCGCCGTGACCGCAGGCCAGGCCACGCTCAAGGAAGCCGTGAATGAAGCGATGCGCGACTGGGTCACCAACGTGCGCACCACGCACTACATCCTCGGCTCTGCGCTCGGTTCTCATCCCTTCCCGATGATGGTGCGCGATTTCCACCGCGTGATTGGTGTCGAGGCGCGCCGGCAAATCTTGGAGCGTGAGGAGCGCCTTCCTGATCTTCTCGTCGCTTGCGTCGGCGGCGGCAGCAACTCGATCGGCCTCTTCCATCCCTTCCTCAATGACAAAGACGTGCGCATGACCGGCGTCGAAGCTGGCGGTGAGGGCATCTTGCCGGAAAAACACGCCGCGCGCTTCCAAGGCGGTCGTCTCGGTGTGCTGCAAGGCACGAAGACCTGGCTCCTCGCCAACGCCGACGGCCAGATCGAACTCACCCACAGCGTCAGCGCCGGACTCGACTACGCCGCCATCGGCCCTGAGCATGCTTGGTTGCACGATCAAGGCCGCGTCACCTACAACTACGCCACCGACGGCGAAGCGCTCGCCGCCTTCCAGGAGCTCAGCCAGGTCGAAGGCATCATCCCCGCCCTCGAAAGCAGCCACGCCATCGCCGAAGTCCGCAAAGTGGCCCCCACGATGGGCAAAGACCAGATCATCCTCGTCAATCTCTCCGGTCGCGGCGACAAAGACGTCGCCCAGGCCGCGCGCATGATCTTCGGCGAGGAATTGAAGTTCTGAGATGCCTTTCATTGCTCCAGGTGAATTGGAGGTGACTGCTTGGTTCCGGCAGCATCTAGGTCCACGCTTTTCCGCCGCCGGAGTCACCTTGCAATTTCACTATAATCAGGAGCCGGGCATTCATCTGAAAACAAAAGTGCCGTCTGAGTATCAGGAATGGATTCTAAATGGAGTTCGCGATGGCATGGCCAAGTGTTTTCCAGAATTCCCGTCCTCCGGCAGCGTTTGGATTGTAGCTATCGTCGATGATGACATTGATTCGTCTCAGATGGCATTTTATCGAGCTGCCAGACTTGCCGTGAGCCAAGCATCAGCACTGGTCGATCTGTCACGCGAAGCGAAGCGCCATGCATCCTGAGCCTATGAGAGCAGAGTTCATTTTCATCGTTTTGATCTCGATTGCATGTGACCGGGCTGCGTTCGCAGAAACCAAACGCGTCCACGTCTTCGTCGCGCTCGCGGACAACGAGCATCAAGGCATC
>DAORHS010000580.1:0-3683 GCA_035438165.1 Prosthecobacter sp. | reverse complement strand
GCTCGGTCAGACCACCGACGGCCCCGATGCCGTGCTGCTGCAGATCTTTGTGCCGTTCAATCCCGATGGCATCGCCACACCCTGGCGCGGCATCATCACGAAGGACCACACGTATGCGCGGTATGAAAACGCGCCCTGGGTGCTGTTCGAAGACAAGGCGGACCCGCACCAGATGAAGAATCTCGCCGACGATCCGGCGGCGAAGGAGTTGCACGAAAAACTCGACGCGCAGCTTGCCGCTTTGATGAAGAAGAACGGCGACTCCTGGAGCTTCAATTCGAGCGAGATCGTCGAAGAAGGCGGCCGTCTCTACAAGCACGGCACCTTCTACACCGTGCAGGAGTACCTCGACTGGGCGAAGGCGAATCCCGGAAAGTAGCCCTGTTCCTGCGGAACAGGGGAACCTTGTTGCACAGCAACAAGGCAACTTTGACTTCGCGTGAAGAATCATCGGGGCTGCGCGTTCCCTGCGAATGCATTTCCGCCTTGTCGCCATCTTCGTTTTGTGCCCTTTGCTCTCCGCCTTCGCGGCACAGCCCAATGTGCTTTGGTTCGTCGTTGATGACATGTCGCCGAGCTTCGGCTGTTACGGCGAAACCTTGATTCAAACGCCTGCGGTGGACAAACTAGCGGCGGAGGGGACGAAGTTCACGCGAGCGTATGTCACCGCGCCGGTGTGCTCGACCTGCCGCTCGGCGCTGATCACGGGGATGTATCAGACGACCATCGGTGCGCATCATCATCGCAGCGGGCGGGGTGAGTTGAAAATTTATCTGCCCGACGGTATCACGCCGGTGCCCGTGCAGTTCCAAAAGGCGGGCTACTACACCTGCATCGGCAGCGGTTTGCCGGGTCTGGACAATCGCGGCATGCCGTTCGCGGGTGGGAAGGGCAAGAAGAAGGCGGGCGGCGGCTCGCGCCTCGGCAAGACGGACTACAATTTCGAGTGGGACCCGAAGATGTATGACAGTCACGATTGGGCGGAGCACGGGCAGAAGCCCTTCTTCATGCAGGTGCAGCTTCACGGCGGCAAGCTTCGCGAGGGCAGCCCTGAGGCGCGTGCGGCCTTCAAGCAGCGTGTGATCGCCGAACTCGGCAGCGCCACCGATCCGGCGAAGGTCACGCTGCCGCCTTACTATCCGCGTGATCCGGTCATCCTCGATGACTGGGCGCTGTACCTCGACGCCGCACGCATGACCAATCTGCACGTGGGTCGCGTGATGGAACGATTGGAGAAGGAAGGCCTGCTGGAAAACATGTTCGTCATCTTCATGACCGACCACGGAATCAGCCATGCGCGTGGAAAGCAGTTCCTCTACGATGAGGGCACGCACATTCCGTTCGTCGTACGCGGTCCGGGCATCGCGAAAAGCGCGGTGCGTGATGATCTCGTCATGCAGATCGACATGGCGGCGATGTCGCTCGCAGCCGCCGGCATTCCCATTCCACCGTCCATGCAGGGACGCGACATCCTCGCGAAAGACTACCAGCCACGCGATGCCATCTTTGCCGCCCGCGACCGCTGCGATGAAACCGTCGAGCATCTCCGCAGCGTGCGCACGGACCGCTTTCTCTACATCCGCAACTTCCTGCCGCAGCGCCCGCATCTGCAACCGAACGCCTACAAGGACGGCAAGGCCATCGTGCAGACACTGCGCACGCTGCATGCCGAGGGGAAATTGCCTTCGGTGTCCGAAGACTTGCTTTTCAGCCCCGCGCGTCAGGCGGAGGAACTCTACGACTACCACGCCGATCCCTTCCAGGTCACCAACCTCGCCGCCAATCCCGACTTCAAGGCCGAGCTCGAATCACGCCGTGCCCAACTCGATCGATGGATCATCGAATCCGGCGACAAAGGCCCGGAATCGGAGGCCATGTATGACAGTGACATGGCTGAGTACACGAAGAAGGCGAACCCCGAGATCGAGAAGAACATCGCGCTCATGAAGCAGAGGGCCAGGGAAGGAAAATGACGAAACCAAAATGATGAATGACGAATGAAACCCGAATCCATGAAACGCTTCGCCCTATTTCTTCTCCTTTCGGCAGCCTTGTCCTCCGAAGCTTCAGCGAAGGACGGACCGAATCTGATCCTCATTCTCGCGGATGACCTCGGTTATGCCGATCTTGGTTGTTACGGCAACACCTTCAACGAGACGCCCAACATCGACCGTCTGGCGCGTGAGGGCATGCGCTTCACGCAGTTCTATGCCGGGCCGGTGTGCTCACCCACGCGTTGCAATCTGCAGAGCGGGCAGGATCAGGCGCGCTTCGGCATCACGCAGCACATTCCAGGGCACAAGCAGCCCTTTGCGAAGCTGGCCGATCCGGTCGTGCCGTTGCAGATGCCGCTGGAGGTCGAAACCTTCGCGGAATGCCTCGCCAAGGTGGGCTACGTGACCGGTTACTTCGGCAAGTGGCATCTCGGCGGCGCGGGATTCGGTCCGGCCAATCAGGGCTGGCAGACGGCGCTCGAGTGCAATGGCAACACGCAGCCACCGAAGGTCACCGGCAGTGCCGAGACACGCCGCACCACCGATTTCCTCGCGCAGAAGGCGGAGGAGTTCATCGCAGCGAACAAGGATCGTCCCTTTGTCCTGCAAGTCTCGCACGGCGCCGTCCACATCCCACTTTCCACCACGCCTGAGTTGAAGGCAAAGTATGACAAGAAAGCGCCGATGCCCGGCTACCCGAGCAACCCCGAATACGCCGGCCTCACCGAGGAACTCGATCAAAGCGTCGGACGTGTCGTGGCGGCGGTGGATCGCGCCGGCATCGCCGAGAACACGCTGATCCTTTTTCTCAGTGACAACGGCGGCCTGGAGCACGAGCAGAGCGGTCGCGTCGTCACCTCCAACAAGCCGCTGCGTAGCGAAAAGGGCACGCTCTACGAAGGAGGCATTCGCGTGCCCGCCATCGCCCGCTGGGCAGACAAGGTGCCTGCGGGATCGCAGTGTGACACGCCGCTCATCACCATGGATGTGCATCCCACCTTCGTCGAACTGGCCGGGGCCGACACGCCGAAGTCCCAGCCCTGCGACGGCGTGAGTCTCGCCACCGTGTTTCGCGATCCCGCGGCCACGCTCGCGCGCGACACGCTGCACTGGCATCTGCCGCACTACCACCACAGCACACCCGCCAGCGCCATGCGCCAAGGCGACTGGAAGCTGATCGAATTCTTCGAAAACAACACTTTGGAACTCTATGACCTCAAAAACGACCCCGGCGAGCAAAAGAACGTCGCGGCGGCGGAACCTGACCGCGCCAAGACCATGCATGCCACCTTACAAACATGGCGCAGAGACGTAGGCGCGCGCATGCCGATGCCGAATCCTCAACACGATCCCGCCAAGGCCGATCAACTTGGCAAAGGAGACAAAGCGGATCGCAAAAAGCGGAAGAAGGAATGAGCTCCGCCGCTGCTCCAATCGTTCACCTCAACATCTTCATGACCATGCGATCCCTCCTGCTCATTTCTTCGTCATTCCTCGTTCTTGTTTCGTCATTCGCTGCGGAGCAGCGGCCCAACATCCTCTTCGTCCTCTCCGACGATCACAGCTACCCGTTCCTCGGCTGCTACGGCCGCAAGGAGATGAAGACACCGAGCCTCGACCGCATCGCGGCGGAGGGGATGATGTTTCGCCGCATGTTCACCGGTGCGCCGCAGTGCGTGCCGTCACGGG
>DAORHS010000579.1:0-3686 GCA_035438165.1 Prosthecobacter sp. | reverse complement strand
GCGTGCGCTCCGCGGTGGGTCGCGCGCGACGTCTCGACGGTGACGCCGTCCGCGCTAACGTACGGTTCGAGTTCGACACGCAGGCCGACCTGGCGTGTCTCCTGGCCGAAGAACGGCTCACCCTTGTCATTCACGCTGACTTCCGTGAGGGCGCTGTGCTGCGTGCCCTGCCCGGCGGTGGCGCGGGTGCCGGATTTGGTCTCGATGCGCGCTGTGTTGAGGTGCTGCACGGTGCCTGCTTTCACGGCGGCGAGCAGTTCATCGAGTTCGGCGTGATGATGGCTCTTGTTCGCGGCCTGAGTTGCGAGCCGTCGCAGCAGCGGACCGGGGCCTTGGAGGACGTGGGTGGTGAAGGTGACGGTTTTAGCTGCGCCGATTAGAATCTCGTTAACTGCCGTCTCGATCAGGTCTAGGTTGGTCTGCGTGTTGCGTGCGTAGAATCCAGAGATGTCATTGCGTGACCTCAAATACGAACCTTCCGGGAAGGTGACTCCATACGAGGTGAGCAGTTCTTTCAATCCTGGGTTCGCTGTTTTTTGTCTTGGTAGTTCTGGCTTCTTTGCGTCCTCGTGGCCGAACAAGGACTCTTCGCTGAGAAGGTCAGGGGGGACACGGTAATTTCGAACATACATTTCTCCTGAAGACTGGGATCTGGCTTCTTTGTTTGCGGCTCGCTTGGGTTTTACTTCTTGTTTCGGCTTACCGACATGCGGCACGACATCGCATTTCAGAAACGTGGCCCAGAGCATGCCATGGTCTTCACGTCCGGTGGGTTTGTTGAGGGAGATGAGCTTGGTGCCGCCCTTGCTGACACTGATGCTGGTAGTGGTCTTGTGGACGTGGAAGTCGGTGACGGGCATCTCGAAGGGCTGCTGCGAGGCGGGATCACGGAAGTGATCGTGGCGCAGAACGGGAGCGGCGGGATGCAGCTCGTGGCTGAAAGTCAGCTCCACGGTGCGGCTGTCTGCTCCGATCGTCGGTTCGATTTCGAGGAGGGAGCCGACCAGCCGTGTTTCGAAGGTCAGGTCGGGGTGGCCTTTGTCATCCGTGCCGAAATTGTCGAGGTAGAAGTGCTCGCGAGCGGCGTGATGCGTGGCGCGGGTGCCGGATTTGGTTTCGAGGAAGGCGGAGTCGATGAATCTGGCCTCGCCATTTGCCACAGCGGCCTCCACGGCGGCGAACATGGCGGCATCGTCCGCCGTGGCGAGCGTCTGGCGCGTGAGATCGCGCAGGAAGGCGGCGGGGGCTTCCAAGGTGTGGACGGTGAAAGCGACGGTCTTGGGGGCGTTGTTCAGCTCATGGTCCACGATGGCGGCGATGAGCGCGATGTTGTCCGGCGTGTTGATGAGGTGAAGCCGTCCGCCGTGCTGCTTCAGGTACGCACCGGCGGGGAAGGTGATGCCTGCTTGGGAAAGCCAACTTTGCAGGGTGATGGGTGGCGAGGCATGCAGGATTTCATCGAACAAACCGTCCGGCGCATGCAGTGCGGCAAAGATCATGCCGGGCGGCACCGCGGCTGGCGCGGCCACCTTGGGCTGTGGAGCGGGCAGGGCCTCGACCCGGCGCAACGTGGTGGTGAGAAATGCGGCCCAGAGCGTGTCTGCGTTTTCATCCGGCGTGCCGACGGGCTTGCTGATGCTGAGGAGTTTGGTTTGGCCAGCGGAGACGCTGATGCCAGAGGTGATTTGAGCGCCGGGAACGTCCGTGGTGGGAAACTCCGCCGCGTGGCCGGTGAGAGGGTCATTGACGCTGACCTGCCGCTGCACCGGGGGCGCGGGATTGAGGTGCAGTGCAAAGCTGACCTCGACCGTGGCGATGTCAGCTCCCACCGTCGGTTCGATTTCGAGGCGCAGGCCGACCTGCTGCATCTCCTTGGCGATCGAGGCGCGGCTTTTGGCATCCAGTTGGAACTCGGTGACGTGGCTGTGCTCGCGCACCGCTTCCAACGTGGCGCGGGTGCCGGATTTCGTTTCGAGAAAGGCATCGCCGACGACGCGGACGCTCGTGCCTTCCTTTTTCGCGTGATCGAGCAAGGTGGCCAGCGCCGGTGCGGCGTTGGCGGTTTTTGAGGCTGCGGCATCTGCTTCGCGGATGAGCGCGCCCGGAGCTTCGATGACGGTGAGAGTGAAGGCCACGTTGGCGGGGGCCTGCTTCTGAAACATCGCCACATAGGCCTCGGTGAGATCGAGATTCGCCTGCGTGTTGGTGACGGTGAGCGTTCCGGTGATCGGATTGAAGCTCGCACTGGCTCCGTCAGGAAAAGTGATGCCTGTGGCTTCGAGGATTTGCTTCGCGGGTGTGGGATGCGGAGGCGGTGGGGCGTCGAGGGTCGGCGTGGTGGCAGGTGCCGCACCGGCGGCGAAGGGATCAGCGGGAGCCGCCGGGCTGGCCCTGTCAGGCGTCTCGCAGGAGAGGAAATCCGGCGGGAGTTTGAAGGTGCGGGTGATCAGTACAGGCTTCGCCGCATGCAGGGCTGCGGTGAAGACGAGCGCGAGGAGCAGGAGGAGGCCGCGGAACGACATGCCGGGGAGATTACCGGAGGCGGGAGCGGCGTGTCGAGCCTTCTTCGCCGATCCGTTCACCGTAGCAAGACTGCGAAGGATGAAGGCTCCGAAGGCCAGGGCCTGAAGCTGAAATGGAGAATGGGTCAGAATGGAGGAATGGCCGGGCCTGATGCAACCCTCATCTCCTCTCCCCGTCGATGACTCGCATAGAACTGCCAGATTCTTCTTCGGGGAGAGGTTGGGTGAGGGGGCAAACCGTGGTTTTCAAACACGGCCTAGGCAACCGGGGGAAATCCCTGCTGGCATGGTGAAGCCGCCGGGGTCACCTGCGGGGGATTGGCGAACACTGAGTGTCTGTCGTACTTCTCACTCGCGGGTGATGGTCTCGTCGAGATTCAGCAGGACGCGGGCGAGGGACTGCCAGGCCTGGGATTCGGTGGCGCCGGAGTCGCGTTCGGTGTGGAGCAGGCGGGTCAGGGTCTGGCGTTCGCGGTCGCCGGGCGGACGGGAGAGGCAGAGCTGGAAGGCGCGGGTGAGGCGGGCGTCGTCGGTCTTGGATTCCTTGATCAGACGTGCGGCCAAAGACTGGGCGAATTCGACGTAGGCGGAGTCGTTGAGCAGGGTGAGGGCCTGGAGCGGGGTGTTGCTGCGGATGCGGCGGGTGCAGGTGCTGAAGCCGTCGGGCGCGTCGAAGACGCTGAGCGCGGGCGGCGGGGTGGCGCGGAAGATGAAGGTGTAGAGGCCGCGGCGGTAGCGGTCCGTGCCTTTGCTGAGCGGCCAGCCGCGTTTGACCTGGCCGAGGGACATGACGCCGTCGGGGATGGGTGGATAGACGGGTGCGCCGCCCATCTTTGCCGAGAGCAGGCCGCTGACGGTGAGGCAGACGTCGCGCACGACTTCGGCGTCAAGACGCAGGCGGTTCTGACGCCAGAGGAGGTCATTGTTGGGATCGGTTTGAACAGGAGATAACCGAGGTAACGGAGATGGGACTGAGTTTGAACCTTTGTTTCCTTTGTTGGCTCCTGTAGAAGAAGTCTGTTGATACGTCGCGCTGGTGACGATGAGGCGGTGGAGGTGCTTGAGGCTCCAGCCGTGCTCCATGAAATCGACGGCGAGCCAGTCGAGGAGTTCGGGATGGCTTGGCAGGGTGCCCATGGTGCCGAAGTCGTTCTCCGTGCTGAC
>DAORHS010000578.1:0-3691 GCA_035438165.1 Prosthecobacter sp. | reverse complement strand
GGGAGCGGCGTTGGTTCGGCGGTTGGACGCTGGTGGCTGCGGGGGCCATGTCGGTGCTGTTTCTGCTGGGGGATCACTGGGACGTCCATCGCGGGCTTTGGCAGCGGCTGGGCTTCAGTGTGATGTATGTCTGGCTGTGGAGCGCGTGGGCGGCGTGCCGCAGGTTTCACAAATTGGGTGTATCAAACGGCAGCCTGTGATGAGGAAAGTGCGGCCATGTCTGGTAGTGATGGATCATGAAAGCGAAACCCAGTCCTGTCTCGACCGCGAAGAAGAAAAAGGGCGCCGTCTCCGGTGTGACCGCCATTCTCAAAACACCGAAGAAACCGCTCACCGAAGCGATTCACACCACCGAAAGTCCGGGAGCCCGCGGTGGGCACAATGCCGCGAGCCGCACGGAGATCCGCGAGACGACCCATCGCGTGATGGGCTCGCGCATTTCCCAGCGCAAACTCGAACGTCACGATCAGCCGCGCAAGAAGCGCGGATGACCTGCGTCAGGGCCAGAAGGCCAGAATCGCCGCTCCGCCGACGAGTGAAGCGCCCATGCCGAGCAGCAGCGGCTTGAGGAAGGCGCGTGCGCCGAGCACGGTGGCGAGTCCCATTTTGAAGACGACGTTGGCCATGCCGCCGACGAGGATCATGCGCCAGGCGATGCCGGGCTCCAGATGGGCGGTGCTGACGAGGCTCGAGGTGGAGAGCGTGATGGCGTCCATGTCCGTGAGGCCGGAAAGCGCGGCGGCGAGGTAGAGACCGGAGTGACCGTAATGCTCGCGGGCGGCGGCGACGGCGATGAGCACCACGGCGTAGAGCAGACCGAAGAGCACGGCGCTTTTGAGTTCGGAGGGCGGTGACTCGTCCGCGACATGGGTGCCCTTCTTTTCGGCGATGCGATGTGCCATGGCGGCCACGAGGCCAAACCAGAACATCATCGCCAGCAGCGGCGGCAGCATTTCTTTCAAGTGCGCAGGCGCGGCGATGGACACCTCCGCCATCACACGCACGAAGACGATGGCGGAGGCGATCAGGGCGATGGCGGCAAGACTGATGCCGCAGGCGCCGCGGTCATGGCTGCGACGTGCGAGACTGGCCGTGGTGGCGGTGCTGGAGATCAAGCCGCCGAAGAGGCCGGCCAGCGCGACGCCCTTTGCGCCGCCGAGAAACTTCTGCGCGAGGTAGGCCGCGAGGCTGATGCCGACGATGAGCACGACCATGAGCCAGATGGCAAAGGGATTGAGCACGCCGAGGTAGCCCATCTCACGGTTCGGCAGCGCGGGCAGGATGACCAGCCCGGCGAGCACCAGGCGTGCGATCTCGCGCAGGTCGTCCTCGCCGATGCGGCGCACCATGTTGTGCAGCGGCTTTTTGCTTTGCAGCAGCACCATCACCGTGCCGGCAGTGACCACCGCGATCATGCGATGGCCGTGCACGGTGATCACTCCCACGGCAAACATCACCAGCATCGCCATCTCGGTGGTCAGACCGGTGTCCGGCTGTTTGTCACGCAGCCGGGAGACGTTGCCCAGGATCACCATGCTGGCGAAGGCGATGAAGGCGGAGGCGATCACCCAGCCGCTGTAGGCGATGCCCATGATGCCGCACAGCGCGCCAAACAGCGACACCAGCGCAAAGGTGCGGATGCCCGCGACGGGATTCTGCTCCCACTCACGCTGAAGGCCCACGAGCAAACCCAGGCCGAGCGCGGTGGCGAGGGACTGCAGCAGTTCGGCGGTGTCGGGGGCGGTCATGATTCGCGGGATTTCTCGGCAAACCTATCGCCTTCCTTCTTCACGCGCCAGCTTTCCGACCACTCGCGGGCAAAATCACGCTGGCAGCGCAGGTTCACGGCGGCGGTGATGAGCATGGCGATCAGTGCACCGAGCGAGGCCAGCGCCATGTCCTTGTGCGCATCCCAGATGTCTCCCTGCGTGCCGAGGTAGGCCTGGCCCAGGTCGCTGCCCAGCACCTCCGCAGCGAGCCACTCGATGAGTTCATACAGCAGCGAGGACGACATCGTCAGGTCCAGCGGCAGGAAGTAGCCCCAGAAACCCCGCGCCCGGGCGATGCGCAGGAAGATTTCCCGGAAGGGATACGCCAGCAGCAGGCCGTAGGTGAAGTGAATGACGCGGTCGAAGTGATTGCGCTGCCAGCCGAAGTGCTCGTTGAGCGTGTGGCCCGTCAGCGCCCGCCACCACTCGTCGTAGGGCACCTCGGAGTAGGTGTAGTGCGCGCCGACCTCATGCAGGCACATGAAGATGAAGATCAGCACCCAGGACAGCCGGGAGAACAGCCGGTGACGATAGGCGGCCACAAAGAGTGGCAGCGCCAGCACCAACAGCACGTTCTCCAGCAGCCAGTCCTGGCGGTGCAGGGGATGGACGGCCAGCACGGCCCACAGCAGTGCAAACAGCACCCCCAGCAGCTTCACCAGTCGTTCGTACGTCATGGGGCGGATTATAGAATAGAAAACAAAGCATTTCACGCGCACTTGCCATCCGCGTCTTCCCAGTCCAAGAAACGGACTCCAAGCCCCCAACCATGTCCATCTGGAACTACGCCAACCCGCAGCTCAAAGACCTCGTCGCCTACGAACCTGGAAAACCCGTCGAGGATGTGGCGCGTGAGCGCGGACTGAAGCCGGAGGACATCATCAAGCTGGCCTCGAACGAGAACCCGCTCGGCCCTTCGCCGAAAGCCATCGTGGCGATGCAGGAGGCCGTCAAAGAGGTGAACATCTACCCGGACGGCGCTTCGTGGAAGCTGCGCAACGCGCTCGCCGAGAAGTTTGGCCTCGAAATGGGCAACATCATCATGGGCTGCGGCAGCAACGAAGTGATCGAGTTCATCGGGCACGCGTTCTTGAAGCCTGGAGACAACATCATCACCGCCGAGCACGCCTTCCTCGTGTACAAGCTCATGGCGAAGGTTTTCGGAGCGGACACCATCGAAGTTCCCGATCCGGGCTATGTGCATGATCTCGATGCGATGGCCGCTGCCATCACGCCAAACACGAAAGAGGTTTTCATCGCCAATCCGAACAATCCCACGGGAACGCTCGTCACGCAGGAGCAGATCGACCGTTTCATGGCGAAGGTGCCGGATCACGTCGTCGTGGTGTTTGACGAGGCCTACTACGAGTTCCTCGACAATCCGCCGGACACGCTTAAATACGTCCGCGAAGGCCGCAACGTGGTCGTCCTGCGTACCTTCTCGAAGATTCAAGGTTTGGCAGGCACCCGTGTCGGCTATGGCATCGCGAACAAGGAGCTCATCGACGTGCTCCAGCGCACGCGCCAGCCTTTTAATCTCAACTCCGTCGCGCAGGCTGGTGCCTTGGCCGGTTTGCTTGATCAGGAGCACCAGGACAAGACCAAACGCATCACCGACGAAGGCCGGGTGTATTTGCAGGCTCAGTTTGGCCAGATGGGCCTCGAATACATCCCCAGCTACGCCAACTTCGTCCTCGTCAAAGTCGGCGATGGCAATGCCGTTTTCAAAGCCATGATGGACCAGGGCGTCATCGTCCGCGCCATGGCCGCCTACAAGCTCCCCGAGTGGGTCCGCATCAGCATCGGCACCATGCCGCAGAATGTGCGTTGCATTGAGGTGCTGAAGCAGGTGCTGGGGAAATGATTTACGGGGCAACTTCCAGCACTACTCGGAAGCCAAAGATGGGACCGTGGACGTTGCC